>CANGMY010000004.1 GCA_947455015.1 Microthrixaceae bacterium
AAGGAACGTCGCCACGTCGGACCTTGCGGCCCTGAACCGATGGAACGGTGATTCGCGTGCTCATTGGAGCCTCCTGCCCGTCCAGTGCCCCTTGGCTACCGGCGGATGTTCACGACGCTACCGGGCCGCGACCCTCACCACAAAGATGGGGACGATCAATTCGTGATCGGTTGCGTGGTGGTTGTCGACGACGTGGACGTGGTCGAACTTGTCGATGTCGTGCTCGAAGAGGACGTGGTGGACGGTTTCACCGTCGACGAGGTCGACGAAGTCGAGCTGCTCGTCGCGCTCGTTGACGATGTGGATCCCATATTCGTGCCGTCGTCGGGTGGATAGGGGAACGGACAGGACGACAGGCCCTTGGTCGCCACCGTCATGTATTTCCGCCAAATCGTGGCCGGGAACGAACCACCGGTGACGGACATGCCATGCACCGACTTCATGAACGTGCCATCGGGATACCCGACCCAGACAGCAGTGGTGAGCTTGCACGTGAAGCCCACAAACCAAGCGTCGCGATAGTTCTCCGTCGTGCCGGTCTTTCCTGCAGCAGGTTGACCGAACTTTGCGCCAGTTGCGGTTCCGCCCTCGACAACCTGGTTGAGGATGTAGTTCACCTTTGCAACCGCCTTCGCATCAAGCACCCGCTTGCGAAGGACTTTGTTCTCGTAAAGCACCTTGCCTTTGGCGTCGGTCACTTTGGTGACTGTCGACGGAGCAATGTGTTCACCGTTGTCCGCCAGCGTCGAATACCCAGAGGCCATGTCGAGCACCGACACTTCGCTCGTTCCGAGTGTCAACGCGGGCACTGCCTTCAATGGGCTCGTCACACCCATTTGCTTGGCCAGGTCGGCGACATTTTTCGGACCAACATCCATCATCAACTGGGCGTAGGCAGTATTCGACGAGCGCATCGTTGCCGAAATGAGATCAAGCTGACCGAGGCCGGCGTCGGCGTAATTACCGACGCTCCAGTCACGTCCACCATCGGCTTTCGGAATCGAAATGCGCGACGGCGCGTCGTACGTCTTCGACATCGGAATGTTTTGATTCATCGCTTCTGCAAGCGTGAACGCTTTGAATGACGATCCTGCCTGACGACCAGCGCCACCACCATCAGCACCGACCGCAAGATTCACCTTCGAATACTTGCCCGTGCCGTTGTAATCAAGACCACCGATCATCGCTCGCACCGCACCAACGTCATCGATGGAAACCAACGCCGCCGCAGGATCATTCGGTTGATTGAGTGTTGACGTAATGGCATCGGCAGCTGCGCCTTGATCGTTCATGTTGAGCGTCGTGTACACACGCAGACCACCGCCGTAGACCTGAGCATCGGTGAATCCGCCTTCGGTTGTCAGCCAATGGCGCACGTAATCAACGAAATATTCGGTTCCCCACTCACTATGAGCAACGTTTCCGTAGTTGTTCTGCGTACTGCGAACCAGAACATCGCTCCAGTCATTGGCTTTCGCTGCAGCTGCTTCTGCTTCAGTGATCTTTCCCGTCAGAAGCATTGCGTCAAGCACCGAGGTTCGACGCTCAATCGCAATTTGGTGACTGCGTGCAGCATTGGGAACGTTCTCTGGCAGTTTCGCGTCGGCAGTTTCTGGTGAACGAATAAGGCCAGCGAGATACGCCGCTTCGGGCAACGTAATTTGATCAAGATTCTTTCCGAAGTACGCACGTGACGCAGCTTCAACGCCATAGGCGCCGCGACCGAAATAAATCGTATTGAGATAGCGCGTCAGGATTTCTTGTTTCGACAACTCGCGCTCAACCTTCACTGCAAGCGCTGCTTCTTTAATCTTTCGAGTAAGCGTGCGCTCCTGAGTGAGGTACACGTTCTTGACGTATTGCTGCGTAATCGTTGATCCGCCCTGCGAGACGCCACCGTCGCGAAGGTTCGTCCACAGTGCACGAACGATGCCCGTGGGGTCGACGCCACCGTGTTCGAAGTACGTGCGGTCCTCAGCAGAAAGCACCGCGTCGATCACGACCTGCGGGATCTGGTTCCAATCGACAGAAATTCGATTCACGCCACCCGACAGCTGAGCAATGGAGTTATCGGCGGTGCAGCCCGAGGAAACCTCGGACGCGCACATAAACGTTGTTTGCAGAAGGGGCGGATCCTTGTCGGGCAGTGGGACCTGAGTGAACAAATATCCCGCGCCAGCGATGAGCAGAATCCCCACGAGGCCAATAGCGAAAAACGCCCGGCGCCATCGCCAAAAGATGCTTCGCCGCGTTCCGTCAGGCCCGGTCTTACGGGCGACACGCGTCGAACGACGGCCGGAAGCGGCTGCGCCGCGAGTGGAGGGGGACATGGTGAAAGGGAGTCAGGCCGAGCGGGCCGGATTCAATAAGAAGGTACGAGCCAAATGGTTCCAATGGCACGCGGGGCAGACTTCGACGACATAACACGCGAAGTCACCTTCTTTTGAGCGCTTGGTGAAGGCCTTCAGTTCCTTCGCTGTGGTGATGCATCGGCCAAACGCCGGCAATCGCGGCCCGAAGACATAGGACACCAATACAAGTTTGTGGTCCTGACAGATCGGGCAGTCCTCGCTGGTCGGTTGGCTCACTTCCCGGGCGGCCCGCACCAATTCCGGGTGAGCGTCGCAGACCTCGTGCTGGGCCAACCGGCCCTTTTTGTACTCCGAGATGAGGTGCTGGCGCGCGAGGCGGTAATCGATCTCGCCGCCTTTGCCACTCGGGGCACCGCGGAAGGGTCGTGAGGCGGAACCCATGGGGGCCGAGGCTAGCGACGGGCTGCTCAATTCGCGGTGCACAAGGTTTCACGCGGTCCACCGGACACGGCGTTCCCCGCGGGAGACTGCACCCGTGACTGACTTCGGATCCCCTCGCTCTTCTGCCAGTTCGTCGAATTCATTCCCCGGTCGAGCCGAGCTTCCGCTCGACACTGTCACGTGGGGCCCCGACCTTCCGGGCGATGATTCGCTGAAGCTCATTACTGCTCCGAGGGGCAAAAAGATCCTTCAACTCGGTGTCGGACTCGGGCACAACGCCGTGAGCCTGGCCCTCGCCGGTGCCCATGTCATTGCCGTCGACCACGACATTGCCCGCATCGATGCCGCTCGCCAGCTGGCCGAAGTCAATGAGGTGAAGGTCGAACTTCACCACGGCGATCTTGCCGATCTGGCCTTCGTTCGTGCCGACCAGATCGACCTTGCGCTGTCGGTCTACGCCCTTGCCCGTGCCGAAGACTTCGATCGAGTGTTGCGTCAGGTCAATCGAGTACTTCGCACCGGCGGTTCGTTCAGCGTGTCGCTCCCCCATCCCGCCTGGCTGATGCTCGACCACGACCCTATGAACTCACCTCGGCTTGCCCGTCCTTACGGCGAAGACATGCCGCCGGACATCGATGGACTTGAGGTCTACGCACGTTCGATTGCGGAACTCTTTGGTTCGTTCTCCCGCGCAAATTTCCGCGTCGATGCATTACTTGAACCCGAAGCGCGTTCTGGTCGCGCCATTGTGCCGAGCACGATCATCATGCGCGGTCGCAAAGACGGCGTGTAGCGAACGCAGTTCTCGGTGAGTTCCCTGCGGGCTGACCTAGGGTGACCACCATGTTGAAGCACTTCAAAGCACTCTCTGCCTGCGTCATCGCACTCACAGCGATCGGACTCTTTGTCACCGGGGGCACTTCAGTCGGTGCATCGGGAACTTGCCAATCAACGTTGGTTGTAACGAATTACAGCGGAAGCAACATTTCAGTCGTCGACACGATGACCAACGCTGTGAGTTCGCCAATCAGTGTCGGATCGAATCCAAATGAGGTTGCTCTCTCACCCGATGGAACAACCGCATATGTCACGAACTCTTCTTCGGACACAGTGTCCATCATCGACATCGCAACCAACACCGTCACTGGCAACATCGGTGTTGGTGCCATACCGCTCGGAATTGCAATTACTCCCGATGGTTCCACCGCCTACGTCACGAACTACGGCACCAACAACTTGTCGATCATCGATCTCATGACGAACACCGTTGTCTCATCTCCGGTCGTCGTGGGTGCAAACCCAATCGGAATTGCGATTACTCCCGATGGTTCCACGGCCTACGTAAGTAATTCCTCGGGCAACTCGGTGGATGTCATTGACATCGCGACAAACACCCTCACGAACTCAGAAAACGTAGGAAGCACTCCTCACGGTATTGCCATTACTCCCAGCGGAAACGCTGCTTATGTTGCAAATTACAACTCCGGCAGCGTGTCGGTGATTGATACCGCGACAAACACCCTCGATTCCAACATCGTCGTTGGAAACTCCCCAACACACGTTGCAATTACTCCCGACGGATCCAAGGCCTACGTCACCAACTATGCAGGCAACAGTGTTTCGGTGATTGACACCGCGACAAACACCGTTTCGACAACGTTTAGTACGGGAACAGGGTCACTTCCCGAAGGAATTGCAATCACGTCCGATGGCGCGACTGCGTATGTTGCGGCCTACGGCACGAACTCCGTGGCTGTTGTCGATATCGCAACCAACACTGTCACCGCCACCATCAGCGTCGGAAACCATCCGCTCGGTGTTGGACTGACGCCATGTCAAGCGCCAGCACCAACAACTACGTCAACAATGTCGCCGGCGGATCCTGAAGTCACTCCAGCATTTACCGGCTGAAGCAAACAGTTACTGCGCTTACTTCGACTGACGTTCAGCCCACCAGGCATCAAGACGAAGTTTCGCTTCGTCCTCTCCCAACGGTCCTTCTTCTAAACGAAGTTCCAAGAGGAAGTCGAGCGCGTCGCCAACGTCACGGCCGGGCGTAAGGCCGAGGTAGGTCATAACGGCATTTCCATCGAGGTCGGGACGCATCGACGCCAGTTCTTCACGCGCAAGAAGATCGTCAATGCGCTCTTCGAGTTCGTCCATACGTTTCGCAAGTTCTTGCGCTTTGCGTTCATTGCGCGTCGTGCAATCACACCGAGTGAGTTCAATGAGTTCGGGAAGAAGATCACCCGCGTCACGCACAAAACGTCGCACAGCAGAATCAGTCCAACCCATTTTGTAGGTGTGAAAACGCAAGTGAAGAAAGACCAAACGACTTACGGCTTCAACGTCATCGCTTGAGTACTTGAGAGCCTTCATTCGTTCACGCGTCATGCGCGCGCCCACGACTTCGTGGTGGTGGAACGACACTCCTGCATCGCCAATCGCGCGCGTACGTGGCTTACCGACGTCGTGATAGAGCGCTGACAAACGCACGAGTCGATTCGTACTTGTCTTTCCGATGACGGCAATCGTGTGCGTCAGTACGTCTTTATGTCGATGAATCGGATCCTGTTCGAGACGCATCCGCGAAAACTCAGGAAGAAACTGATCCATCAATCCGGTGTCGGCGAGGAACCACAAACCCGGCGTCGGATCTTCAACAACCATCAACTTGTCGAACTCATCGCGAATTCGTTCGGCAGAAACGATCGAGAGTCGCTCGCACATCGATGTTGCTGCTGCGCGCAGATCCTCATCGGGAGTCAGGCCGTAGCCAGAGAGGAAGCGGGCGGCGCGCAACATCCGCAGCGGATCGTCAGTGAATGATTCCTCGGGAGACAACGGTGTCCGAAGTCGTCCCGCAGCGAGATCCTCTGCCCCGCCAAAGGGATCGATAAGCACCGGGTCTGGCAACGACAGTGCCATGGCGTTCACCGTGAAATCCCGGCGAGAGAGGTCCGCCTCGATCACGTCAGAGAACACGACCTCGGGCTTGCGAGATTCAGGGTCGTAGGCCTCGGCCCGATGGGTCGTGATCTCGAAGGTCCAGCCGTCCTTCTGACAGCCGATGGTCCCGAATCGCTCGCCCTGCGTCCAGACCGAATCGGCCCAGCCCTTCACCAATCGTTTGGTGTCGGCCGGAAGCGCATCGGTCGTCATGTCGATATCACGGCCATCGCTCATATCCCGGCCGAGCAGCAGGTCGCGGACGACTCCACCCACCAAATAGAGCTTGAATCCCGACGCGGCGAAGCGTTCAGCCAACGGAGCGGTTCGCTCAAGAACGGGGAGGAGACGGTCGGGAATCACCGGGCGGAGGCTACCGGGGCAATCTCAATGCACTGGCCATCGGTCCTAGGCTCACGCCAAGGCCATGCGACGCACTGACACCATCACCGGACTCGCCGACCGCATGAGGATCGGCCCTTGGAGGGGCGACCCTTCGTTGGCGCTGCTCAGTCCAACCCCAGGTGCTCCGCCGTCGCCGGAAGCGCTGAATCAGGCCGTCATCGCGATCTCCGACGCCGGGTACCGCGCCGTGCTCACGCCAGCGCTGACATTCCCGGAACAACCCGTGTTCCTCGAATACGGGTTCTCGGTGCACGAACGGCTCCACCTTCTCCGTCATGACCTCTTCGACCTGCCCAACGAAACCGCTCCGAACACCCTCATCCGCCGAGGACGAACTCGCGATATCGACCCCGTGCTCAACCTCGACGGGCTCGCTTTTGATGGCTTCTGGCGCTTCGATCTCAACGGTCTCCTCGATGCCCGACACGCGACACCTCGTTCTCGGTTCCGCGTTGCGTGCGTGAATGATCGAGTCGTCGGCTACCACGTTGCGGGAATGGCTCGGCGCCTCGGATACCTCCAGCGACTCGCCGTGCATCCCGACTTTCACGGTCGCGGCATCGGAACGGCACTCGTTGGCGACGCTCTTCGTTGGTGTCGTCGTCGCGGCTGCGAATCCGTTCTCGTCAACACACAGGAAATCAATCAACGAGCCCATTCGCTCTACAAACATCTTGGTTTCACCGATGAACCAACCGGGTTAGCTGTCTTGGACTACACGTTTACTGAAGGCTCCGACGCATGATTCGCCGCCTTCTTCCCGTTGTTGGTGTTGCTGCCTTGCTGTTCGTGCTGTGCCCAACCGGAGCAACCGCACAAACTGGTCAAGCAACGACGCATCAACTCACCCTGGTCCATCAATCTGCATTTGTTGGACCAACAGGAACCTTCACGGCCGAGATCTCAATCGGTGAATTGCCTGCAAACACAAAACTCGATCTCGTTCTCTACAACGCAGTAACGACTCGCAGCCGACTTGATCGAACCATTGCGGGCGAACAACTCGGCACTGCAGTTTTCTCAACACCAACAATTGCTCTCAACACAACCCGTGCGTCAGTAACGCTTTCGCTCCCGATCAGCGATAAGTGGCCGGCACCGGAGGGAGGCACCGTTCTCAGTGAAAGCGGCGTCTACCCCGTGTTGATCGAAGCCACTGCAGCAAACGGCTCGCGGCTCGACAGCATCGTGACGCATCTGCTGCGTTTGCCGACTCTCGGAACACCAACAACGCCACTTTCACTCGCCGCAACGGTTGTGGTCGATGCGCCATTCGGCGCGAGTTCTGACGGTGCACCACAACTCTCCGACACACAACTCGCACGCGCCAGCGAACAGTTCCGCATCTTGTCGACGTCTGCGGCGACTCCACTCACACTCGCCGCGACGCCGTTTGTTGTTCAGGCGCTCACTGATGCAGGAGATTCCTCACCGCGGCCCGACAGCCAAGCACGCCAGACACTGAGTCGCCCCTTTGTCGCAATTGATTCCGGTTCACTCATGGCCGGCGAACGGGGCTCGCTGATTGAGCAGGAATACGCAGCCGGCGACAACGTCTTGGCCGCCGCCTTCGAAGCGGCTCCCGACCACCAGACCCTCGTCCTCGACCCCTCCGTGAGTCCTGCTGCGCTTGATCAATTGGCAAGATTGGGCACTCGCTCCGTCGTGATTCAAGCCTCACAACTGCGCGCTTCGATTGTCACCGACGAATCATCCGCTCTCACCAACCGGTTCCTCATTGAAGGCGAGAACGGAACCTCGTTCGCAGCCATGGCAAACGACGACACGGCGTCATCGAGATTCGTGCTGACGACCGATCCCATACTCGGTGCCCATCACGCCCTTGCTGAGTTGATGATGCTTCACCAGGAACAACCAGGCACGAACCGAGGCGTCGCCCTCACCATTCCAGCGGCAACCGATACTGCGGCATTGAGCGAGTTTCTCAACGGGCTTTCTGCAACCACCGGCGCCCCGAGCGGTTCAGTGGGAAACAACGTCCTCCAACCGGTCACGCTCGATGATCTGTTCGCTCGAACAGCGGTGGCCACTTCGGCACAGAAACCCATTGTTCGCGACTGGACCAGCAATGAACCCACCGAACTCGGCCCCTACGGAACCCAGATTGAGCAAGCGCAATGGAATTTGCTCGGGCTGAAGTCCATGCTGCCCGAAGGCGGCGAGCTGATTGCTCCGATAGAGCGCACGGTGCTTGCTTCCGCCGAAGTGACACTGAATGCCGATGACCGTGCGGCCATCCTCAGTAACGCGAATCAACAGCTTCAGTCGCTGACCTCGGCAATCAGTCTGCCGACATCACAAAAGGTCACTCTGACCTCGAGTAGCGGAAAGATTCCGCTGGTCATCACCAACACCCTTCCGATTGCGGCGCGGGTAAGAGTCACCGTGAGCAGCGCCAAACTCGAGTTTCCCGAGGGCACCACGTACGAAATCGTGTTGGAACCATCAAGTACGACACGAACCGATATCGCCGTCACCACCCGAGCATCTGGCGCATTCCCCCTCGACGTGGAAGTTGCCTCCTCTGGTGGAGGATTGCTCGTCGCATCGAGCCGTATCGACGTTCGTTCCACAGCCATTTCGGGGTTCGGCCTCTTCGTTTCCGTCATTGCCGGGCTCTTCCTCTTGGTGTGGTGGGCTCGCCACTGGCGCCGCACTCGGCGGGCCCGAGCCTTGGTCGTCGCCGACGAACCATCACCGACCACCAGTGGATGAGTAGCGTCTTCCCGTCACCGATCCGACGGGAGCACCATGACAGGCGTCCACATCGTCACCGATAGTTCGTGTGACTTAACCGAAGCAGAAACAACAACCAACAGCATCGGCGTTGTTCCGCTCAGCATTCGCTTTGGTAACGAAGAGTTCATCGACCGTGAAGAGCTGAGCGTCGAAGCCTTCTACGCCAAGATGGCCAGCACCGGTTTGCTTCCAGAGACCTCCGCTCCGTCGCCCGGTCGCTTCGAACAAGCTTTCCGTGGTGCCGCCGCCGTCGGCGCGAGCGCCGTGGTGTGCATCAATCTTTCCGGCGAACTTTCGGCAACAGTGCAATCGGCCCGCAATGCCGCCACCGCTGTTAGTGGCGACATCGATGTACGCGTCATCGACAGTCGGTCACTTACCGGCGGCCTTGGCACGATGGTGCTCGAGGCAGCTGCTGCCGCTCGCAATGGTGCCGACGCCGATGCCGTTGTCGCACTGGTCGAGTCCATGATTCCGCGCACCGAAATTTATGGCGGCCTCGACACCCTTGAGAACCTCAAAAAAGGTGGCCGCATCGGCAGCGCAAAAGCCATGCTCGGTTCAATGTTGTCTGTGAAACCAATCATTCGCATCGTCGACGGCGCTGTCGAAGAAGCCGGCAAGCAGCGGACCCGCAAGCGTGCGCTCGAATGGATGCGCGACCAACTTTTCGCCGAAGGAACCGTCGAGAAGCTTTCGATCCTTCACGGAGAAGCTCCCGATATCGAAGCCTTCCTCGACATGATTTCCGAGCGCTACCCGCGCGATCAGATTCGTCTGGGCAAGATTGGCGCTGTGATTGGAACGCATGGCGGACCTGGCGTTATCGGCATGTGCTACCTGCGTCCGTGATCCAACAGCGCACTGACACCGCGTGAACGCGGACGACTCCGGGTCACCACCCGCACACCAATCTGGCCGCGCGCTCGCAGGACGTGTTCTCGCTCAGCGGTACCAGTTGCGTCAGCAACTTGCTGTCGGCGGAATGGCAGAGGTGTGGGAAGCCGACGACATCGTGTTGGGTCGCGCAGTTGCGGTGAAAATTCTTCACCCTCAGTTCGCAAACGATCCGATCGTTCGCCAGCGTTTTCACATCGAAGCAATTGCCGCCGCACGGCTCGTTGACCCCTCAATTGTTGCGATTTATGACACCGTCGACCTCGATGGTTGCGATGCAATCGTGATGGAACTTGTTCGAGGTCGCACGCTGCGCGACTTCCTCGACGAACGCGGCGCCCTTGATCCAATCGAAGTCGTTCATATCGGCGCAGAGGTGGCAGGAGCTCTGGCGATTGCTCACAAAGCCGGCGTTATTCATCGTGATATCAAACCGGCAAACATTCTTTTGTCCGACGATGGTCGGGTGTTGGTGACCGATTTCGGTATCGCCAAGGTTCTCGACGAGCCCGACCTCACGCGCACCGCACAGGTCCTGGGAACTGTGAAATACCTCGCGCCCGAACAAGTCGAGGGTGGTCCTGTCGACGGGCGCACTGACCTCTACGCGCTCGGCGCGGTTCTCTACGAAGCAGTGTGCGGAGAAGCACCGTTTCGCGCCGAAACTCCAGCCGCTCTCGCGCTTGCTCGCATGCACCGCGATCCCACGCGTCCATCACTTGTACTCACGGAAATTCCCGTCGACCTTGAAACAACAGTGATGCGCGCAATGTCGCGTGCCCCAGGTGATCGTTTCGCTTCCGCCAACGACATGCGCGCCGCGCTTCTTTCAACCCGCCTCGATGTACTTGCCGATCCCACACGTTCACCCGAACCCTTCGAAGGCCCGCCCCAACGGTCACGCGTGAAACGCGGACGTTCGGGCATTGTTGTCACTCTTCTCATCGTCGCCGTTCTGTTACTCATCGCTCTGCTCGTCGCCTCGACCGATGTCGGCCGCACCTTCCTTTCGAACGAACCCGCGACAACCTCAACGACAACGCCTCGACAACTTGCGATCTCGACCGCGCATTCGTTTGACCCAACGGACAGAACTGGTTTCGAAAACGAAGCAGCGGCCATGAACGCTGTCGACGCCGATTCACTCACTTCATGGTCAACCGAGGTGTACGGCTCACGCACCTTCGGCAATCTCAAATCCGGCGTTGGTCTCGTGATTGATCTCGCCGCCGAGGACATCATCGGTTCGATCGCTATCGACACTCCCTCAAGTGGTTGGTCCGTCGAGGCCTATGTCGCGACCGGTGCACCGACCACGCTTCTCGGCTGGGGACCAGTCGTCGCATCGGCCACTGACATTCACGGCTCCCTCACCCTTGACCTCAACAGAGCCCGCGGCAACGCGATTCTGCTGTGGATCACCCAACTCAAAGACACGCCGCCATGGCAGGTCACCATCACCGACGTGATCGTCACCTCCTAACCCGGGCGCTTCGTGGGTAGGATCGAACGCATGGACACGGGCTCGGACGCGTCGACAACTGGCAGTACCGAACCGTCCGCTTCCTCGGCGCCGCGTTCGATTCCTTCGGTTGGCTCGGCCTCGTCACTGATTGGCGGGGACTGGCCGGCCCAAGCCGCCGACGCCATCGTCAACGCCGTCGAAACGGTCCGCGACCGAACGACAACTCCGATAATGAAGGTCGCTCGGGGCTTGGTCTTCGGCGTGTTCGCCGGCACGATCATCATCGCGATCGCGGTTCTGGCGATTATCGGCGTCGTTCGCCTTCTCGACGAAGCCCTGCCCTCTGGCGTGTGGCTTCCCTATCTCCTTCTTGGCGTGCTCTTTACCGTGGTCGGAGCCCTTTTGTTCCGTCGCCGCAACGCACCCGCCCCGGCTCCAGCAGTCGGAAAATCCAAGAAGCGCTGAGTGGTCGTACCGCTCACCTCATCCCCCATCACCTGACATGACCAGCGTCGGTCATTGATTTCTGGAGTCCCTCGTGCCCGAGATTCGTAACGTCATCATCATCGGTTCCGGCCCAGCCGGCCTGACCAGCGCCATCTATACCGCCCGCGCCAACTTGGCCCCGCTGCTCATTGAAGGCGAACCGTCCTCAACGAGTGATCAGCCCGGCGGCCAGCTCATGCTCACGACCGAGGTCGAGAACTTTCCTGGTTGGCCCGACGGCATCATGGGCCCCGAGCTCATGATGAAGTTCCGCGAGCAGGCGCTCCGGTTCGGCACCGAAATCGTCACGCGCAAGGTGAGCAAGGTCGACCTTTCCGCTCGGCCGTTCAAGGTCTGGATCGGCGATACCGATGCACCCGAACCCACACACCTCGCTCATTCGGTCATTGTTTCGACCGGCGCTCGTTCGCTGATGCTCGGTCTCGAAGAAGAAACTCGCCTTCTCGGCCACGGTCTCTCGACCTGCGCCACCTGCGACGGTTTCTTCTTCCGCGACCACGACATCGCCGTCGTCGGCGGTGGCGATTCCGCCATAGAAGAAGCGCTTTTTCTGACGAAGTTCGCCAAGACCGTCACGCTTGTTCACCGCCGCGACGAACTGCGCGCTTCAAAGATCATGCAGGACCGCTTGTTTGCGAACGAGAAGATCCGTTTCGCATGGAACTCCACCGTGAGCGCGATTCAAGGTGGCCAAACGGTCGAGGGGGTCACCCTTACCGACACCATCACCGGTGAAGAACGCCCACTTGCCGTAACCGGCGTGTTCGTTGCCATTGGTCATCGTCCAAATACCGATCTCTTTGCCGGACAACTCACGACCGACGAAAACGGGTATCTCGTGACCCACAACGGTTCACTCACAAACATCGAGGGCGTGTTTGCCTGCGGTGACGTGCAAGATCACGTCTATCGCCAGGCCATCACTGCAGCCGGATCCGGTTGTATGGCCGCAATCGACTGTGAACGCTGGCTCGAAGCCAACCACCACTAACCCTTGTCTGGGCCCCAATCGGGCTGCTCGGGAATCAAACCGCCCCGCGGTAGCGTTGTCATCATCACCGCAGCGCTTTCGAAGGTTGCACAACGATCTGCTGTGCTCAGTTCGTGAACACGTCTTTCGAACGTTTGTTCGATTGAAACAGATCTCATCCAATTGGCTGGCGTTTGCCGGCCACGACGTGAACGAGGAACCATGTCCGAAAACATCGCCACCTACACCGACGCCACCTTCGATGAGCAGATCGGCTCGTCATCTGTCCCCGTCGTTGTCGATTTCTGGGCCGAATGGTGCGGTCCGTGCAAGATGGTTGCTCCCATCCTTGAAGAGATCGCCGGCGAGCAAGCTGGCAACCTGGCCATCGCCAAGCTCAACGTGGACGACAACCCCGACGTTGCTCGTCGCTTCGGCGTCATGAGCATCCCGACCATGATCGTGTTCAAGGACGGCCAAGAGGCCGCTCGGATCGTGGGCGCCAAGGGCAAGTCACAGCTTCTCGACGATTTCAAGCCGTTCATCTAAGGCGCTGCTCTCGTCGACATCTGTCGACACTCCGCTTCAAGAACGACGAAGGCCCCGGTTTCGACCGGGGCCTTCTGCATTTTCAGATTCCAACGGGCAAACAGTGCCAAACGAATCATTTGAGGTTGACCACAACCTCATCCACAGGCTGTGCAGAACCCTTCACCAAAGGTTTGGGTGGAGGTTTGTCAGTCCATTGGCTCTTTGCCGTCGACAATGACTCGGTAGACGCGCTCGAGATCCTCGAGGGTTGAGAAGTCGATCACGATGCGTCCTTTGCGTTGACCCATCGAAACGGCAACCCGGGTATCGAGGTGATCGGAAAGCATTTCTTCGAGCTCGAGCAACGGAGCTGGCCGGACGAGCGTCGGTGGCTTGGTTCCAGTTGCCGTCGAAGTACCCGATTCCGGCTCTGTTGTACCCCCGTGCTCACGCACGCGGTCCTCGACCTCGCGAACCGTGAGCTTCTCCGAAACGATGGCCTTGGCCAGCTTCTCCTGGAAGGCCCGATCAGGAGTTCCGAGCAACGCTCGGGCATGGCCGGCCGACAACTGTCCGTCACCGAGTAGGCGCTGAATGCTGGTTGGCAGTTGCAGAAGACGCATGGTGTTGGCAACGGCCGAACGGCTCTTGCCGACACGGGTCGCCACCTGGTCTTGGGTGAGCTTGAACTCTTCGATGAGCTGCTGATAGGCCGCAGCTTCCTCGAGGGCGCCGAGATCTTCTCGGTGGAGATTCTCAACGAGAGCCTGTTCAAGCGAGCCTTCGTCCTCGGCAGTACGAACAATGGCGGGGATTGTCTGCAGGCCCGCACGCTTGGCTGCACGCCAACGCCGCTCCCCCGCGATCAGTTCGTAGGAGTCCTCCCCCAACTCGCGAACGAGGATGGGCTGGAGCACGCCGACCGAACGAATCGACGCCGAAAGGCTGACGAGTGCTTCTTCATCGAAATGGCTGCGTGGCTGATAGGTGTTGGCCACGATTTCCGAAATGGGGAGTTCCCGCAGGATCGCATCGCTGTCCTGCAGTCGTTCTGTGGTCGGGATGAGAGATCCGAGACCTTTACCGAGTCCGCTGCGGCGTGCCACCACTGACCTCCTTGGCCAACTTCCGGTAGGCGGTTGCCCCCCGGCTACTTGGATCAAACGTGATGATTGGTTGTCCGAATCCGGGAGCCTCCGAAAGGCGCACCGAACGGGGGACGACTTCCCGACAGACCTTGTCGCCGAAATGCTCCCGCACATCGGCAACTACGCCATCGGAAAGATTGGTGCGGGCGTACATCACGAGCACGATGGCGCTGATCTCCAGCGCCGGGTTCAGGCTCTTCTGGATGAGCGCCACGTTTTTGGTGAGCTGCGTCAGACCCTCGAGCGCGAAGTATTCGCACTGGATGGGGACGAGGACCTCGGTGGCTGCCGCCATCGCATTCACCGTGAGGAGGCCCAGCGACGGGGGACAGTCGATCAGCACGAAGTCATAGTCGTCCTTCACCGAATCGATGGCCATCTTGAGGCGCATCTCACGACTGAAGGCCGGCACGAGTTCGATTTCAGCGCCTGCAAGGTCCAGGCTGGCCGGGGCAACAAACAGGTTGCGGACCACTGTGCCTTCGATGCAGTCCTCGAGGGGAACGTCGTGGAGGATCACGTCATACATCGAGGACTCAAGCGACCGGATGTCGACGCCAAGGCCCGTTGACGCGTTGCCCTGGGGGTCGAGGTCGACCACAAGGGTCCGAAAGCCCAGCTCGGCAAGGCAGGCACTCAGGTTGATCGAGGTGGTGGTCTTGCCCACGCCACCCTTTTGGTTTGCCACCGCAATAATGCGGGGCAACGGGCGCTCAGCCGAGATCGGGCGAGCTCCCTCAACGACCGCTTCGGCGGCAGAGATGTTCGGCGGCATCTTCACGCCGTGCTCTCCCCCATCCGTTGCGCTACCAGTTTCGTCAGATTCCATGCGTCCCAACTCGGATTTGGCGGCACACACCGCAGTCGGAGAGCAACAATCGCTGCGCGCGATGAAGCAGGTGCCATCCTGCCCGCCCGGGCCCTCCGGGTCAAGGATTCACCAAGGCGCCGATCCGATCCCAGACAAGGACGGCGAATGGAGGGTCGTCGGTCGTCAATGTTCCACGTGAAACAACGCAGAACCATCCCTCAACCCCTCCTCGTTCTGTTTCACGTGAAACAGAACGGGCGAAGCGGGGAGTTAGAACAGCGGCCGCTTCGCTGGCATCCCCACGCGGCGGGGATAGGCCTCGGGGCACAGACTGGCCTGACGGAGACGGCGCATGCCAGGCAACGGAAGACCCTCATCCACCAACCCAAGCGGAGCGAGACCGTCGGCAGGCCAGCGATCGGTCTCTTCCGGTGGCTCACTCACAACAAGGATGCCGCCGACGCGCAAGAGGGGAGCAGCACATTCCGCGACTGTTGCTGGCGGGCCAAAGGACCGGGCGGTCACCGCGTCAGCCTGACCCCGCCAGAGGTTGGATCGGCCTGTGTCCTCCGCTCGGGCAAGTTCTGTGATGACTCGTCCCTGCCACTGCATGGCCACAACCGCCTCCGCCAGCAACGCAACCCGACGCTCGAGCGAATCAAGCAACACAACCCTGAGGTCGGGCCGGGCCTCAGCAATCACTAACCCAGGAACACCGCCACCTGAGCCCAGATCGACAAGCAACGAACCGTCAGGAAGGTCGGCAATGGCAGCGATGAACCCTTCAGCGTGGTCGACGTGGTCGAGAACGGGGCCTGGGCCAAGAACTCCGAGGCGACGAGCTCGTTCGAGGACCTCGAGCAATGGGGGAGAGGGTTGCACCCGGCCATTGTCGCATCCACACCTGCGGCTGTCAGATAACACTCCCGCAGGTCTCCCTCGGGACCGAAAACAACAATGGCCCCGCACAAAGCGGGGCCATTGAAACAAACGGTGGTGGTGATCAGGAAGGAATGATCACCACACGGCGACGGGGCTCGTCGCCTTCGGAAATGGTCGACACGCCATCAAGTTCGTTGACGGTGTCATGCACGACCTTGCGGTCGGCCGATCCCATGGGCTCAAGAGCCTTCTGGACGCCAGAGGAACGGACTTCCTCGGCCACGCCCTGAGTGAAGCGCTCAAGCGCCTCACGGCGGCGCTGGCGGTAGCCAGCGACATCGAGGCGAACTCGGCCAGCAGCGGTGCCAGACACCTTGCGGTGAATAACCGTGCGGGAAAGTTCCTGGATCGCCGCAAGGGTGTTGCCCTTCGGTCCAACCAGAATTCCGAGGTCACGACCTTCAACGCGAACTTCGCTGGTGTCGTCATCAATCGACACCGATTCCACGCGGCCTTCCAGGTCGAAGGCATCGACGAGGCCATCAAGGAACTCGGTGACGATGCGGGTGTGCTCAGCCAGATCGACGTCAACAGTGTCAGTCACGGTGGTGTTTTCCTTCTCGGTGGGCGCGGCCTTCTGACCGCCACGGCGGCGGTCGGGGCGTTTGCCGTTGGATTCTGGTGCTGCCGGTGCTGCATCAGCAGCAGGGGTTGCGGGACGCTGCGACTGCTTGCGTCCGCCACCATTGCCACTGCCCTTCTTGCGACGATCTCGTCGTTCAACCTTCGGTCGGGGACTGGTCGGAGCAATACGAGCGCGAACTCGGGCTTGGCCCTTCATTTTCCCAAACAGACCGCGAGATGGTTCCTCGAGGATTTCAAATTCAGCATCGATGGTGTCGACGCCCAATTGATCAAGTGCCGCGTCTTTCGCTTCTTCAACGGTGCGGCCGGTGATTTCCACCCACTCCATGTGGTGTTACCTCTTCTTTTTGCGCACCCGAGGCTGCAACGGCTGCGACGGTGATGCATCGCCGGCGTCGGACGAGGGGGTCGACGGTGTCGACGCAGCGCGATCGGAACCCTTATCGGGTCCCTTGGAAGAATCGCTGCCCTTGTTGTCTCGGGAACTGGTGGTGGTGCGACCGGTGGTCCGGCCGCCCTTGGAGGCGCCAGCTTTGGCTGGTGCCTTGGTCGAGCCCTTCGCGCCGCCCTTGGCTCCGGCATTTTTTGCCGGGCGTGAGGTTGCGCTGATCGACTTCGACCCTGACTTCTTGGCCTTCGGGGCGGCCTTGGGCTGCACACCGAAACCAAAGAGATGCTTCCAGGACTTGGTGCCATCGGGGGCACTGACGCCGTAGATGCTCTTCGAGATGAACGCCTGCTGACCAATTCGGTAGAGGTTCGACACCGCGAAGTACAGGACAAGACCAGCGGGCAAACCAAACGAGATCACCGGCAAGAAAAACGGCATGATCTTCATGATCATCTGTTGCTGGCTATTGGTTTGCGCTCCGGGGTTTCGTCCTTGCATCTGTCGCTGCTGAATGAAACCGCTGACGGCAACAATCGCGATCAGAACGAAGAACGGCAGTGCATGTCCGATGCCCTGCTGCATTGCTTTGCTCGCACTCTCCGAAAGATCAAGGCCAAAGGCCTCCATCTGGTAGGAGGTTGAAAGATTTTGGTACATCTTCGTCGACGGGTTGATCCACGCTGGATCGAACACGCGTTCGAATGATGGGGCTTTGGTTGGGGTGTTTCCGAGACCAAACTGGTTCGAGACCCAACCAACATCGGCACCAAGATCGCTTACTCGGCGAGTAAGGCCGCGAAGGACCTGGTACAGCACCAGGAAAACAGGCATCTGCACCAACAGGGGCAAACAGCCGCCCAGCGGATTAATGCTGTTTTCCTTATAAAACTTCAGAAGTTCTTCATTGAGCTTCTGTCGATCGTCTTTGTACCGGGTCTGAATCTTCTTCATCTCCGGCTGGAGTTGCTGCATGACCATCATCGAGCGCGTGCCCTTGAGGGTCAGCGGCGTCACGATGATCATCACGACCAGCGTCAGCAGGATGATGGCAACGGCATAGTTCCCGGTGATGTCGTAGAAGAACGCCAACACTGACGCGAAGGCTTTAAAAAACGCTTCCATTGACTAGGCGGCCTTCCTATCGGGAACGGGATCCCACCCGGATCCACCCCAAGGATGGCACCGGCCCAGACGTCGAATCGACAACCAGGAGCCCCGAACGAACCCATGCACCTCGAATGCTTCAAGGGCGTAGGACGAACAGGAGGGGACATAACGGCAGGGAGAAACCCTGCCGGCAAACAACCATTGATAGCCGCGCACACACCATGTCGTCAGACGCGCAGGAATAGAAAGGCGACGCGCCGGGTCAGTTGCCGGCGAAGAATCGTGGTCGTGCTGACAAGCTGCGCTCATCGGGAGGTCCCTACGAGTCGATCGAGACAGCTGTCGACGTCTCGCAACAGGACCTCGCGACTTGCTTCGGCCGCACCGGGCTGAATGGCAAAAAGCCAAGCGCCAGAAGGAAAGCGGCTGGAATCCGCTGCGCGGACCTCGCCCAGATACGCCCGCACCTGGCGGCGTAAGCGATTCCGAACCACAGCTGTTCCGACCTTGCGGGACACTGCGAACGCGACGCGCGGCGGCTCGTCGCCGGTCAATGGTGATGGAGCCAACATGGTCACCGACACGGTGCCACTACGGACCCGACGACCGCGCCGCCGCAGTTCTTGGAACGTGCGGCGGTCACGAACTCGCCAGATCAGGCCGACAGACGTCGACGGCCCTTGAGCCGGCGCGACCGCAGAACGTTGCGTCCGGCGCGGGTGGCCATACGGGAACGGAAGCCATGCTTCTTCGCCCGGCGGCGGTTATTGGGCTGAAAAGTACGCTTCACGAGGGGCCTCCGCGATCTGTTGAACCCAGAAGGGGTCCACGGATCGTTGCTTCAATAGACAACGGTTGTGGTGTGGAAACGGGCCCGGCCTGACGCGTGCGCAAGGAGCCCGACACCTGTTCGGGTGACAACGCTAGAGGGTGGAGGCCGGATGCAGCAACATCAGTGAGGTGCTACCGTCCTCCGCCCGTCCACAGGGCCTCGATAGCGGCGCTCTTGAGCGGGGCATACCTGTGCAGAACAGTGGCGGACCACTCCGTGTGGACAGACGTCGGGTTTTCCACAAGTGTGGGCAGTGTTGTGGAACCAAACCCATTGTCAGGGGCCGTCGTGCAGCTGGACCAAGCCGAACAGTTGTGGATGAAGTGCACGGTGGCGCTGCGCGAGCAGGTGTCCGAGGCCGTGTGGCTCACGACGTTTTCAATGGTGACCCCGCTCGGTCTCGACGGGACAACGCTTTCGGTCGCTGTGCCCAGTTCTGTGGTGAAGGAACGGATTGAAACCCGCTACTTGACCCTGGTGAACGGCGCACTGGCAGACATTGGCCAGAGTGGTGTCCGCCTCTCCATCGAGGTTCAGACCGACGTTGCCCCCGCTTCTGCCAACTTCTCCCCAAACCCATCCACAGGCAACGCCACAGATCTCCCCAACGATTCCCAGAATCTGTTGACAACTCCCGCGAATCTGGGGACAACCCCCGTGCCGGAGCAGGAACTTGGGTTACCCGTTAATCCTCGCTACACCTTTGACGCATTCGTCACCGGTACCTCGAATCGCTTCGCCCATGCCGCCGCCCTCAGCGTGGCCGAGACTCCGGCGAAGTCCTACAACCCACTCTTTATCTATGGCGACGCAGGTCTGGGCAAGACCCATCTTCTCCAGGCCATCGCCAACTACGTCCGCGAGATTTATCCGGGTCATCAGGTTCGCTACGTCTCGACCGAACAGTTCCTTAATCAATACGTGGACGCCATCCGCCAGAACACGATGCCGGAGTTCAAGAAGCGCTATCGAGAAATCGATGTGCTCCTCCTCGACGACATTCAAATCATCGAAGGCAAAGAGGGTCTGCAAGAAGAGCTCTTCCATACCTTCGAGTCGCTCTATCAGGGCAACGCTCAGATCGTGCTTTCCTCGGATCGTCCACCGGATGCCATTTCAACCCTCGAGGATCGGCTTCGGAGCCGCTTCAAAATGGGCCTCATCACCGAGATCAATCCTCCGGAGCTCGAGACCCGATTGGCAATTCTCCGCAAGAAGGCCGAGCGCGAACCCATCGCACCGCCGGCCGACGTCCTTGAATTCATTGCCTCAAACATCACGAACAACATTCGTGAACTCGAAGGCGCCCTCATCCGAGTCTGCGCCTTTGCCAGTCTCACGGGGAACCCCCTCACAGTGGAATTGGCCGAAGGGGTCTTGAGCGACATCCTCACCAACAGCCAACCTCGCCCGATTACCCCGGCACTCATCCTCGAGAAGACCTCGGAAATGTTTGATTTCACGATTGACGAGATCCGCGGTCAGAGCCGCCGTCGACCATTGGTCACCGCTCGCCAGATCGGCATGTACGTCATGCGAGAAATGACCGACCTCAGTTATCCGGCCATCGCCCGAGAGTTCGGCGGCCGTGACCACACAACGGTCATTCACGCTGTTGAAAAAATCAGTGGGCTCATGAAAGAGCGTCGACAGATTTACGACCAGGTCACTGAGCTCACTCAGCGAATCAGGAACTGTTGACCCTCGTGACCCTCAACCACCGCTTGAGCCGAACGTCCGCGCGCAGTTTCGAACGCTCGCGCGGTGGACAACCCGGTGGACCAAGGCGCGCGCGGTACTGCATGAAAAGTGGACGACCAGTAGGTGATCCCCCGCGCTGTCACTCCCACCGTTCAGACTGTGGATCACTGTGGATGACGCAGGGACAACAAAAGCGACATCACGCAGGGACTATGCCGCTTTGTCCACAATCCACAGCCCTTATTACAACTACTACCAATTTCTCATTCTTTTTTACAACTACAACAAGCAAGACCGTCTGTCAGGAAAGTGAGCCGACGTGAAGTTCCGTTGTGAGCGAGATCCACTCGTCGAAGCCATCTCCGTAGCGTCTCGTGGTGTCACGACACGCAGTTCTGGTCGCCAGGCCCTTCTAGGTCTCAACCTCGTGTTGGTAGGCGATCAACTTCAGGTCACCGGAAGTGATCTGGATCTCACCATCATCGCAACCGCCTCGGTTTCTGGTTCTCGCGATGGCACCGTTCTCGTCCCCTCGAAACTTCTCACCGAGATTGTTCGCAATCTCCCTGAAGGAGCGGTCACATTCGAGGCCGACGACAACGAGGTTCGTATTGGGTCAGGGCGCTCGCAGTTCGCGGTGAAGACCATTGCGGTCGATTATCCGCCAATGCCCGAAACTCCTGAATCTGCGGTCACGATCGACGCAGCCCTTCTTCGTGATGCCATCTCGCAGGTTGTTTCTGCTGCAAGTACCGACGAGTCCCGCAAGTTTGAACTCACCGGCGTTTCAATTGCCGCTCACGGAACTGGTATCCGGTTGGTAGCGACGGACACGTACCGCTTGGCGATTCGTGATCTTCCAGGCACGTCGATCCTCACTGAGGGGCAGAAAGTTCTCGTGCCATCGTCAGCATTGAAGGAACTAAACCGACTTCTCACGACTGCCGAGAACGTCACTATTCGTCTCGCTGAACGGCACGTTTCCTTTGAGGTCGACGGCGTTCGCCTCGTGAGCCAACTTCTCGACGGAAGTTTCCCCGATTACGAAAATCTCCTTCCGAAGTCGGCCGACTCGCATCCAAACCGACTCACCATCGAGCGCGAAACGTTCCTCGAAGCATTGAAGCGAGTTGGGTTGCTCTCCAAGGAAAACACCAAGATTCGTCTCGACATCAAAAATGATTCTGTGGAACTCATCGCAGAAAGCTTCGATGTAGGTAAGGCCGACGAAGTCATCGACGCACGTCATGTAGGCGAAGAACTCGAGATTTCCTTCAATCCCGAGTATCTCCGTGCCGGCATCGAAGCCGCACCTTCCGATGAAATCACGATCGAAATTGCGCGACCCACAAGCCCGGTGCTTATTCGCGGCAACGAGACCGAAGATTTCTTGTACCTGTTGATGCCGATCCGCAACTGACGTGCGTCTCGCTCGTCTCTGGCTCACCGACTTCCGGTCCTACGCCAGCGCGGATATTGCATTTGCACCAGGGCTCACCGCACTCCTTGGCCAAAACGGCGAAGGCAAAACCAACGTCATGGAGGCAATCGGCTACCTGGCCACGTTGTCGTCATTTCGTGGCGCTCCGAACGACGCGTTAGTCAGAGCGGGAGCATCATCGGCGATTGTCCGGGCAGAAGGCGAGCGCGAAGGACGACAACTTCTTATCGAGGCAGAAATTGCGGCCACTGGCCGCGGGCGCGTGCAGGTGAACAAACAGAAGTTGGCGCGCACACGCGACCTCCTCGGAGCGCTTCGTATTTCGGTGTTCGCCCCCGACGACCTCGAGTTGGTCAAGGGTGGTCCTGCGGAACGACGGCGCTATCTCGATGACACGTTGGTTGCCCGCCGGCCCTCCTTTGATTCGTTGCGCTCAGACCTCGACCGAATCCTGCGACAACGAAACGCCTTACTGAAACAAAGCGGTGGGCGCCTTAGTCCGGAGGTCGAAGCAACCCTCATGGTGTGGGATGCGAAGTTGATCGAAACGGGTGAAGCACTGGCGAACGCACGAGACGAACTCGTGCAAGAACTCGGTCCGGCGCTCGACCTGGCCTATTCCCAAGTCGCTGGTCGTCCCGTTCCCGTAAGCGTTTCCTACGACGCACCTTGGCGTGAACAAGGGTTGGCCGCTGCGCTCGAGGCAGCTCGGCGCGACGAACTTCGCCGTGGTGTCTCGCTCGTTGGTCCGCACCGCGACGACCTCGTCCTTCACCTCGACCAACTCCCGTCACGAACCCACGCGTCTCAAGGCGAGCAACGCTCGCTTGCGTTGGCACTGCGCCTTGCTGCTCACCGAGTCGTTACCGACGCAACTGGGTCCTCACCGATTTTGTTGCTCGACGACGTGTTCTCCGAACTCGATCCCGATCGAAGTGCAGCACTTCTTGAGCATTTACCCCATGGCCAAACGGTGCTTTCGAGCGCTGCCGGTTTACCGCCCGGAGCTTCCCCGGAGCTGGTGCTGCGCGTCTCAAACGCAACGATTCGGCCGGAATAGCAAGAACAACTGCGGCGTTACTGTGCCGGCGTGTTTTGATGCCGGCTCCCTACACTGCACCCATGCCATGGGAACCGTTGCCAGATGCTTCAACGGGTGATCCTGTGTCAATGCACGCAAGCCTTGATCGCATCGTGCGTCATCTCGGAGGACCTTCCGCCGATGTCACCACCGGAATCTTTGGCCGATGGCCCGAACTGGTTGGCGACGCGGTTGCTGCACAGAGTCGTCCAGTTGCGATGAAAGGGACGACGCTCGTTGTCGCTGTTTCCGATCCAGCATGGGCAACGCAGTTGCGATTTCTCGAACACGATTTGATCGAACGACTTCGAGCAGAACTCGGCCAAGACGCAATTGATGCGATCGATGTTCGTGTCCGTCCAGAACAGGCTGGTTGACCCTGTCGCGTCAACAAGTCCGCGCATCATGATTTGCGCGTCGTAATACCCGGAAAACACGCGTGTCACTGGTAGGATTGTCCGGCTGTGACAGACGCAGTTCGAACGTCGAATTCGCAGTTTGTACCTGTTGTTCTCGCAATCAAGACACCGGCGAAGTACCGGTAAGGGGAAGCCCAAAGCGTGGCGAAAACCACCGAAGAGTACGGCGCAAAAGACATCACGATCCTCGAGGGCCTCGAGGCGGTGCGCAAACGACCCGGCATGTACATCGGTTCAACCGGTCCCGCTGGTCTGCATCACTTGGTGTACGAAGTCGTCGATAACTCCGTTGACGAAGCAATGGCCGGACACGCAACGCGCATCGAGGTCACCTTGATGCCCGATGGCAGTTGCGAAGTCGTCGATGATGGCCGAGGTATTCCGGTCGATAAGCATCCCGATCCCAAGATGAAGGGAATGAGCGCGGCCGAGGTCGTGCTCACTGTGCTCCACGCTGGCGGCAAATTTGGCGGCGGCGGCTACAAGGTCTCGGGCGGTCTCCACGGCGTTGGCATTTCCGTCGTGAACGCTCTTTCCTCGCGTGTCGAGGTCGAGATCGACCACTCGGGCGACCACCACTACATGGACTTCACCAACGGTGGAAAGCTCACCACCAAGCTCGAGGTTCGCGGAAAGGCCCCGAAGGGCCGAACAGGCACCACGGTTCGCTTTTGGCCAGATCCCACAATTTTTGATGAAACCGTGTTCCGAGCACAGACCTTGCTCGAGCGGTTCCAAATGATGGCGTTCCTCAACAAGGGACTCGAGATTCGCTTCCAGGACAAGCGGCCCGAGGCAACCAATTCCGAAGTCATCATCTTTAAGTACGCCGGCGGCATCGTCGACTTTGTGCGCCACCTGAACTCCTCCAAAGAGGCTCTGTTCAAGAAGGTCGGCTACTACGAGCAGGCCGAAGAAGATCAGGAAGTTGAAATCGCGTTCCAGTGGAACACGGGCTTCAACGCCGACGGCATGCATTCGTTTGCGAATGGCATTGCCACTATCGAAGGCGGCATGCACGAAGAGGGCTTTAAAAAGTCCATCACCAATGTCGTGAACAAGTACGCCCGTGCAAAGTCTCTTCTGAAAGAAAAAGAAGAGAACCTCACCGGTGACGACATCCGTGAAGGCCTCACCGCGATTATCTCGGTGAAGTTGCGCGAACCGCAGTTCGAAGGTCAGACCAAGGGCAAGTTGGGCAACGTTTCGATGCGTTCACTGGTCGAAAAAGCCACGAACGAGCGCCTTGCTGATTGGCTCGAAGAAAATCCGGCCGAAGCTCGAAAAATTGTCGGCAAGGCAACGCTCGCCTCACGCGCACGACTTGCGGCCCGAAACGCTCGCGACGCCACGCGTCGAAAGTCCGCGCTCGAGGGTGCGGGCATGCCCGACAAACTCAAAGATTGCGCAAGCCGCAATCCTGACGAGTGCGAACTGTTCATTGTCGAAGGCGATTCCGCTGGTGGCTCCGCGGTTGCTGCTCGCGATCCGCGAACCCAGGCAATCCTTCCCATTCGCGGCAAGATCCTCAACGTTGAGCGCGCTCGTCTCGACAAGATGTTGAAGAACAACGAAGTTCAAACACTGATCACCGCTATCGGTGCAGGTGTGAGCGCGGAATTCGATGTCGAAAAGATTCGCTACAACAAGGTCATCCTTATGTGTGACGCCGACGTCGACGGTTCACACATCCGCACACTTCTGCTCACGTTCTTCTTCCGCCACATGAAAGAACTCGTCGAGCAGCAGCACGTGTACATCGCACAGCCGCCGCTCTATTCAACGGTGGTTGGCAAAGAGAAGATTTATCTCAAGGACGACACCGCGAAAACGGCGTTCCTGTCCGAGAAGCCGGACCATAAGAAAGAGTTCCAACGACTCAAGGGTCTTGGCGAGATGGACTACGACGAACTTGGCGACACCACCATGGATGCCACCAAGCGCACTCTGCTTCAGGTCACCGTCGAGCAAGCGGCGATCGCCGACGAGATCTTCTCGGTGCTCATGGGCGACGACGTTGAATCCCGCAAGCACTTCATTCAGACAAACGCGAAGGACGTGCGCTTCCTCGACATCTGAGGAAGC
>CANGMY010000005.1 GCA_947455015.1 Microthrixaceae bacterium
GAAATCATCTTCCTGTTCCCGTTTGCGGTCGTGTTTCGTTCGCTCGGCGGTTACGGAATCGCAGCGATCCTCATCTTCACCGCTGCCGTGTTCGAATCGTTCGTCTATCTCATCGGTAATGGTGCGCTCGACTGGGGTCCGGTCAAGCATTTGCGTCGTTCAGAAATCGTTTCGCCCGCCCGTACTGCGACCAGCACGATCCGTCGCGTCGGCCTCGAAGGCCGTTCAACTGAAGAGGCTGCATAAGTGTCGAGCGAGACCAGGCCAACAGGCGGACTTCTCGAGTCCGGTCTTGAAGGAC
The DNA here is from genome assembly GCA_947455015.1 of Microthrixaceae bacterium. Classification (GTDB taxonomy): domain Bacteria; phylum Actinomycetota; class Acidimicrobiia; order Acidimicrobiales; family Acidimicrobilacustridaceae; genus Acidimicrobilacustris. The sequence goes on from CANGMY010000005.1 coordinate 302, forward strand.
TTAGCCACAACTTCCTTACGGGCACGCTCGAAGAACTCGTCAAGTGGGCTCGTCGCCATAGCGTCATGCCCGCAACGTTCGGCCTCGCATGTTGCGCCCTCGAAATGATGGCCGCTGGCGGTCCGCACTACGACCTTGCGCGCTACGGCATGGAAACCTTCCGTGCATCGCCGCGCCAAGCCGATCTCATGATCGTTGCTGGGCGCGTGTCGCAGAAGATGGCGCCAGTGCTTCGTCAGATCTACGACCAGATGATGGAACCCAAGTGGGTCATCTCGATGGGCGTCTGCGCATCCTCCGGTGGCATGTTTAACAACTACGCCATTGTTCAAGGTGTCGACCAGATCGTTCCTGTCGATGTTTACGCACCGGGTTGCCCACCATCACCGGAAACGTTGATGCACGCGATCCTCACCCTTCACGACAAAATCAAAAACGGTGAACTCACTCGCCGCAAGGGTGAAGGTCTTGGTTTGGTTGTTGAACAGATGGGTCCTTCAGGACCTGTGCCTGTCACTTTGGGTCAGGGCTGAACATGACCGACATCGACGCCCAAAGCGGCGAGGCTGACACCCCAGCCGAGATCGCACCCGAGACACTTTTCGACACTCTGCTCACGCATTCGCACGGGCAACTTGTGTTGCATCCCACTCGCGAGAGCTACCCCGGTTTGCTCGCAACTCTGCATGCCGCCGGATACCACTCGGTCGTCGATCTTTGTGGTGTCGATTACCTCACCAACGATTCTCGTCAACTTCCTGCAGCTATCGAACCGGAACGATTCGAAGTTGTCGTCAACCTCATCAACCATCGCGAACGGGCTCGTCTTCGTTTGCGAGTGCAGGTGCCGGAAATCGATGCGGTTCTTCCAAGCGCATTCATCCTCTATCCCGGTACCGAAGCGATGGAACGCGAAACCTTCGACATGTTTGGCATCTCGTTCGATGGCCACCCTGATCTCACCCGCATCCTCATGCCCGAGGACTGGATCGGACACCCACTGCGCAAGGACTACGACGTAGGTCGTATTCCGGTGCAGTTCAAGGGTGCTCCCGCGAATCGTTGATCTCATGACCGCAACTCACGAACTCCCCGCGAATGTGAACCAGACCTCCGAAGGTGGTCAAGAACTCACCTCTGCCGACGTTGTTGCTGCCAGCGAGCGCCTTCGCGAACTTGGCGCCGTACTTCGTTTGTCCGAGAACGATGCAATCCTTGCCGAGCGCGAGCAGGTTCCCGACGACGAAACCATGATCATCAACATGGGCCCGCAGCATCCGTCGACCCACGGCGTGCTGCGTCTCATGCTTGAACTTCAGGGCGAGACCGTTCTTCGCTGCAAGCCAATCATCGGTTATCTGCACACCGGCATGGAGCGCACCGGTGAAGAACTCACCTATCTCCAGGGACCCACCAACGTGACGCGCATGGATTATGCGGCGCCGTTGTTTACCGAACTCGCCTTCTCCCTCACGGTCGAGAAGTTGCTCGACATCGAAGTCCCAGAACGTGCGATCTGGATTCGCATGCTCATGACCGAGATGAATCGAATCTCTTCCCACCTTCTCTTCATGGCCACGAACGGCATGGATCTCGGTGCAGTGTCGATGATGCTCTACGGCTGGCGTGAACGTGAAGAAGCGCTTCGCTTCCTTCAGGAAGTCACTGGCCTGCGCATGAACCACAACTACATCCGTCCGGGTGGCGTTGCGGCCGATCTTCCCGACGGATGGCGCGACGGTGTGCTGCGTCTTCTCGACATGCTTCCCGGCCGTCTCGCCGAATACGACACGTTGCTGAACCAGCAGCCGATTTTCCGCGAACGTCTCCAGGGTGTCGGCGCGATCAACGCCGACGAATGCCTTGCACTTGGCGTAACGGGCCCCATCCTCCGATCAACCGGTTACGACTGGGACCTTCGTCGCGACATGCCGTACCTCGCGTTCGACCAGGTGGATTTCGATGTTGTTGTTGGTTCCTACGGAGACTGCTTCGACCGTTACGCGATTCGCCTCGCTGAAATCCATGAGTCAATGAAGATCGTCCGTCAGTGTCTCGAAAAGATGCCAAAGGGCGACTACCGCATCCAGGACAAGAAAGTCACCCCGCCGCCGCGTGCGCGTATTGACGAGTCCATGGAAGCGCTCATTCATCATTTCAAGATCTTCACCGAAGGTTTCAAGGTTCCCGAAGGCGAGGCCTACGTCGCGATCGAGTCACCTCGTGGCGAACTCGGTTGCTACATCGTGAGCGACGGATCATCGAATCCCTACCGCATGCACGTTCGTGCTCCGAGTTTCGTGAATCTTCAAACTCTTCCTCATCTCATGCACGGCAGTCTCGTGGCCGACGCTGTGGCCATCATCTCAAGCGTCGATCCCATCCTCGGGGAGGTCGATCGCTGATGGCTCGACTTACGAATGACAATGTCGAAATCGCTCACGAGATCATCGGTCGTTATCCGCGTCCGAAGTCTGCGCTCATCCCGTTGCTGCATCTTGCGCAGGAACAGGACGGTCATCTCACCGACGAGGCAATGGCGCATATCGGCGAACTCGTTGGCGTCTCGTCAGCCGAGGTTCTCGGAACCGCATCGTTCTACGAAATGTTCAAGATGGAAACCGTGGGTCGTTACATGGTCAACATCTGCACAAATATTTCATGTCAGTTGCGCGGCGGCGAAGAACTCCTCGCACATGCTGAGAAGACACTCGGTATTCGCCCCGGACAAACCACTTCCGATGGCCTCTTCACTCTTGAAGATGTCGAATGCATCGCAGCGTGCACCGAAGCTCCGTGCTTGCAGGTGAACTATCGCTACGAACATCGCATCTCGAACGAAGGTTTCGATCAACTCGTGAACGATCTCCGCGCTGGTCGCCGCTCCGACATTCCGTCACACGGAGTGTTGGCCCAAGTTCGTCAGCACATTCCTGAAGATCGCCGCGCTGGCGTTGTTGCGCCCGAGGACAAAGCTGTACCGGTCTGGATCGCAGCAGCAGGGGAGGGCGACAAGTGATTACCGACGCCCCACGCATCATCACCTCGCGTTTCGATAACGCCGACAGTTTCACTCTTGCTGGGTACGAGGCCACTGGTGGGTACCAAGCACTTCGCAAGGCACTCTCCATGGGTCCGGCTGCAGTGGCTGACGAGGTCAAGACCGCGACCCTTCTTGGTCGCGGTGGCGCAGGTTTCCCCGCTGGCGTGAAGTGGGGCCTTGCTCCTGAAAATGTCTGGCCGCGTTATCTCGTCGTCAACGGCGACGAATCCGAACCTGGCACCTACAAGGACCGTCTCCTTATGGAGCGTGATCCTCACCAGCTCGTCGAAGGAGTTCTGCTCGCTTGTTACGCGATCGGTTGCGGCCAAGCATTCCTGTATGTGCGTGGTGAAATGCCGCTTGCTCAAGAGCGCATTGCTGCAGCACTGAACGATGCCTACGCCGCCGGCTATGTCGGCAAGAACATCCTTGGTTCTGACTTCTCTGTCGACGTTGTTCTTTCGTGGGGTGCTGGCGCGTACATCGTCGGCGAAGAAACCGCGCTCATTGAAAGTCTTGAAGGCAACCGCGGCATGCCGCGTCTGAAGCCTCCGTATTTCCCGGCGGCCAAGGGCCTGTACATGCAGCCCACCATCGTGAACAACGTCGAGACACTTTCTAATCTGCCTTGGATCGTCACGAATGGCGGCGAAGCATTCGCTGCGCTTGGTGCAGAAACCTCTCGGGGCACTCGCATGTTTGCCGTGTCGGGTCACGTGAAGAACCCGGGTGTGTTTGAGGTTGAATACGGAGTCACCACCTTCCGCGATCTCATCTTCGCTCCCCAGTACGCGGGCGGCATTCTTGGCGACCGCACCCTGAAGGCCTTCATCCCCGGCGGCGCATCCGCTCCCTGGTTCTTTGAAGAGCACCTTGATCTTCCGCTTGAAAAAGTCACGGTGGATCGCGCCGGTTCCATGCTTGGTTCCGGTGCAGTTGTCGTCATGGACGAAACGACCGACGCTGTCAAAGCCTGTTTGCGCGTTGTTCGATTCTTCGCTCGTGAATCCTGCGGCAAGTGCACGCCGTGTCGTGAAGGTACGACATGGCTGGAAAACATCCTGCAGCGAATCCAAGACGGTTATGGCCGTCCCACCGATCTCGATCTGCTCCTCGATGTTTCCGACAACATTTCTCCCGGAATTGCATGGCCACCCAAGCAGACCACCATCTGCCCGCTTGGCCCGTCAGCCGTGTCGCCAATCGCCTCGGCGCTGCAACGTTTCCGCCCCGAGTTCGAAGCGCGTATCGCGCAGGCCCAAGAGGCTCGTAACTCGATTCCCGTGACCATCACGAAGGCGTCTTCGCATGGCTGAGTCTGACGTAACCCAAATCGACGGTGTTGCCGTTGAAATCAATGGTGTTGAAGTCATCGCGCACAAGGGCGAACTTCTCATCGATGCGGCCGAACGCACCGGCACTTACATTCCGCGGTTCTGCTACCACGAGCGCATGAAGCCAGTCGGCATGTGCCGCATGTGCCTGGTCGAGGTCGACACTGGCCGCGGTCCAGCGCTTCAGCCCAGCTGCATGATCGAGTGCACGCCCGGCATGAAAGCCGATACTGAATCGGCGATCACCAAGAAGGCGCAGGACGGCATCCTCGAGTTCCTCCTTGCGAACCATCCGCTCGATTGCCCGGTCTGCGACAAGGGCGGCGAATGTCCGCTTCAGGACCAGACCATGGCGTATGGACCTGGCGAAAGTCGTTTCGTTGAAGAGAAGCGCCACAAGGAAAAGCCGATTCCGATCAGCGACCTTGTTCTGCTTGACCGTGAGCGCTGCATTCTTTGCGACCGTTGCACACGGTTTGCAAAAGACGTTGCTGGCGATCCGCTTATCCACTTCATTCATCGCGGAAACAACACCGAAGTCAACACGTTCCCGGATGAACCGTTCGCTTCGTACTTCAGTGGCAACACCGTGCAGATCTGTCCGGTGGGCGCGCTGACCGCTTCGACGTATCGGTTCAAGGCTCGTCCCTGGGATCTCGAAACTACCGAGTCCACATGTCAGACCTGTTCGGTTGGTTGTCGTATTTCAATCGACTCATCTCGCGATCAGGTCCAACGATTTGCCGGTGTCGACATCGATCCCGTCAACTGGGGGTGGCTCTGCGATAAGGGTCGTTTCTCCAGCCAGGTCGTTACTTCCGAAGCTCGCCTCTCCGAACCGCTCGTTCGTGACAACTCTGGTCTCGTGCCCGCGAAGTGGTCCGACGCGTTGGGTCGTTTCGCAACTGCACTCGACAACGCGTCGTCGGCGCAATCGATTGGTGTCATTGGCGGATCGCGCCTCACCAACGAAGATGCCTACGCATGGTCGAAGCTCTTTAAGGGTGTTCTCGCCACCGACAACGTCGATGCACAACTTGGCGATGGGCTTCCTGCTCATGTCGTGCTCGGTCTTCCCGCCGCAACGATCGATGAAGTGTGCGCTCCCGGCGGCACGGTTCTGTTGCTCGGTCCCGATGTCAAAGAAGAACTACCGGTTCTGTTCCTCCGACTTCGCCACGCTGCTGTTGAAGATCGCGTCACGCTCGTCGAGGTTTCACCCCGTTCAACCGGCATCACGTCACTTGCTGCCGCATCGGTGCATCCACGCCCGGGCGAAACCGCCGATGTTGTTGCTGCCCTTATGGGCACTACGTCGATCAATGGCGAAATTGCTGGCGTCTCGGCGGTGGAACTTGAGGCCGCTCGTAGCGCACTCGCTGCGGCGACTGGCCCGATCACAGTTGTGCTTGGTCGCGCATCGCTCGCTGAATCAGCAAGTGTCACTGTCGCAGCTGCGTCAGCGATCTTGGCTGCTCGCCCCGATACGACGTTCCTCTCTGCACTTCGTCGTTCAAATGTTCGCGGTGCTCTCGACATGGGCTTGGCACCTGGCCTGCTGCCCGGTCGCGTCACTCTCGAAGATGGCGCCGAGTGGTATTCCGAGGTCTGGCCGGCAATGCCCAGCGCAACCGGTCTCGACACTGAAGGCATTCTTCGTGCTGCAGCCGATGGTCGTATCGACGTCCTCGTTCTCCTTGGTGCCGATCCGCTTTCCGATTTCCCCGACGCCGATCTAGCTGAGCGTGGCCTCACAGGCGCTCGCACCGTGCTCGCTGTCGACACCGCACTCAACTCCTCAAGCAAGCGAGCCGATGTCGTTCTCGCTGCTGCGGGCTTTGCCGAAAAGGCAGGCACGACCACAAATATCGAAGGTCGCGTCAGCACGCTTTCGCAGCGTGTCACGCCGCCGGGAACATCCCGCGCCGACTGGATGCTCGCGGCCGAGGTTTCGACCCGTCTCGGAACTGACCTTGGTTTCGAAAGTTTCGCCGATGTCCTCGCTGAAATTTCTGCAGTCGCTCCGGCCTACCTTGCGCTCGACCAAGCAATTGCCGAGGGTTCGCCCGACGGTGTCTTGCTGCCGCTCGACGTTGTCGTGATCATCGACGAGGACGATGACGACATTGTCATCGTCGACGAAACGGTCACTGTGTCTGAAGATGGCGCCGAGGTCGACGTCACCGCCGACGTTGTCGCTGAAGAAACCGACGCCGACGATGCAGAAGGTCTGATCGAGATCGTTGCCGACGACTCCGACGTCGCTGGCTCGATGCCTCCGTTCGTTCAGTACACGCCAATCGACGTCGTCGTCTCGCCGCCCGTCGATTCCTACAGCTTCCGTCTTGTTGCATCACGCAAGTTGTACGACCAGGGAACGCTCGTGCAATCAGCGCCATCGCTTGCACCGCTTGCCCCCGGTTCAACGGTTTCGCTGAATCCGTGGGAATTCGACCGTCTTGGTGTCGCTGCTGGCGGCCGCGCGATCGTTCGCACTGCCAAGGCGTCAGTCAATGTCACGGTGCAGTCCGATGCCGGCGTGCCCCGAGGCGTCGCCGCCATGATCGTGAACCAGGCAGACGGTCGTGTGAGCGACCTTGTCTCGGCCGATGAACTTGTCGCTGAAGTCAGGATCGAGACTGCACCATGAACTCGAACTGCTTTTCTTTCATGAACGTGCTCGGAGGAGGTGGCGCGAATGTTTGGTGGTGATCCGCTTCTTTCTGGTCACGTCGACCTCGCTGTCGTACTCATCGTCATTCTGAAGGTCGTTGCTGTCTTCGCATTCCTTTTGGTCGCGACGATGCTCATGATCTGGTTCGAACGAAAAGTTGTCAGCGACTTCCAAAATCGCGTCGGCCCGAATACTGCGGGCCCGTTTGGCATCCTTCAGACCCTTGCTGACGGCATCAAGTTCTTCTTCAAAGAAGATCTCATTCCTGATCGTGCGGAACGTCGCGTCTTCATCCTTGCGCCGCTTCTCACCGTTGTGCCCGCATTCTTGCTGTTCACCATCGTTCCCTTCGGCGGCGATTTCAGCAACGGTCACGACGGTTCGGTTGAAATCTTTGGTCACACCACCTATCTCCAGCTCGCCGATCCGGCGATCGGCATTCTGTTTGCACTCGCGATGTCATCAATCGCGGTGTACGGCGTGATGCTCGCTGGTTGGTCCTCAGGCTCGAAGTACCCGCTCATTGGTTCGGTGCGTGCTTCAGCTCAGATGGTTTCGTACGAGGCTGCGCTCGGTCTTTCGGTGTGTGCGGTCGTTCTCACCACTGGCACACTCAGCACCCACGGCATCGTGATGGCGCAGGCCGGTAGCGGCTGGGGTGGCTTCATTCCGCACTGGAACCTCATCGCAGCTGGATTTGTGCCGTTCGTTGTGTTTTTGCTTGCGAGCCAAGCGGAACTCAATCGTCCGCCTTTCGATCTCGTTGAAGCCGAACAGGAACTCGTCGGTAGCTACCACACCGAATATTCCTCAATCCGTTTCGCTCTTTTCTTCGTTGCCGAGTTCATGAACTCGGTGACCATGGCCGCAATCATCGTCACCTTGTTCTTAGGTGGCCCGGCTGGCCCCGCACTTCTTGGCCCCGGCTGGCTTTGGGGAATCATTTGGTTCCTTCTCAAGATGACTGCGTTCCTTTTCCTGTTCGTTTGGGTGCGCAGCACGGTTCCCCGTGTTCGCTACGACCAACTCATGGACCTCGGTTGGAAGGTGCTCATTCCGCTTTCGCTCGGATGGCTCCTCCTTCTCGCCACGTTCTGGGTTGCTCGCGATCAGCACTGGAACGGTTTCATCACTGTTGCAATTGGCGCTGTTGTTGGGCTGACCGGTTACGGACTCCTCAAGGCAGCAATTGCGACATCAAAAGCTCGCCGACTTGAAGGGGTGGTCGACTGATGGGTTACCTCGGTGGTTTCCTTGTCAGCCTGCGCCAAATCGGTCGCAAGCAGCGCGTCACGACGCAGTATCCGAAGGAAAAGGCTCCGAAGCCGATCCGCGTTCACGGTCGTCACGTTCTCAATCGTTACGAAGACGGAATGGAAAAGTGCATCGGCTGCGAACTCTGCGCTGGTGTGTGCCCCGCGAAGTGCATCTTCGTTCGCGGCGCCGACAATCCGATCGACGAACCCGTTTCTCCTGGCGAACGCTTTGGCTACATCTACGAGATCAATTATCTCCGATGCATTCACTGCGATCTTTGTGTCGAGGCCTGCCCGACCGAAGCAATCACCGAGACCAAGATGTTCGAGTTCTCGTTCACGAACCGGGCCGACGCGATCTACACCAAGGCCGAACTTGTCGTCGATGACGACGGCATGCCGCAAAAGATGCCATGGGAAGATTGGCGAGAAGGCGAAGACACGCCTACTTCTGCATGGATGCGGGCAACCTCACCTTCTGGTTCGGCTGCATTCGAAGGCGTTGTCGGATGGTCTGGCGAACTTGGTTACGGCATCCGCGCCCCCGAAGCTGCGCAGGACATCAAAGACTCCATCGCGACGCCGCTCGACATGATCGACGAACACGGTCACGGTCACGACGATCACGCTCCCGGAACACCAGAGCATGTCTCTCCTGGTCATGAAGAACATGACGATGACGAATGGGGCGGTGATCTCTGATCATGGAAACTGCCGTCTTCATCGTGAGCGCACTCATCGTGCTGGCCGGAGGTCTCGGGGTAGTGACCTCGCGTAATCCGGTGCACGCTGCACTCAGTCTTATTGCGACTCTGTTCGGCATCGCCGTGCTCTTCCTGAACCTTGGTGCACAGTTGCTCGCCGTTGTTCAGGTCATCGTGTACACCGGCGCCATCGTCGTGCTCATCCTCTTCGTCATGATGCTCTTGGGCGTCGATCGTGAAGAAGACCTCGACACAGAGCCTTTGGTGGGCCAGCGTCTGCTTGCCGGACTCATCGGACTTCTGTTTCTCGGCGCGATTCTGGCGATCATCATCACCGGCAAAGACGCCATTGTCACCGGCTCGCACTCGGTCACGAGCGCAATTTCGCCCACGGTGTCGAACATCTCGCAGATCGGCACCGCACTCTTCACTACGTATGTCTTCCCACTGGAAGTCACCGCTGGTCTTCTCACCATCGCAGTGGTTGGCGCGGTTGTGCTTTCGCGACGCCCTCGCGACCTCGAGCCCATCCCTGAGCCCGAGTCAATGACAGATATGGGCGACGAACCACTCACCGCTATTCCCGAGGAAGGAGCGCACTGATGGGTTCAAACCTTTCCCTCGCGTACCTGATGCTCTCGGCGATTCTTTTTGTGATCGGCGGCGTCGGCGTTCTGATCCGTCGCAACCCGCTCGTCATGATCATGTGCGTCGAACTCATGCTCAACGCCGTGAACCTTTCCTTCGTGACGTTTGGAAAGATGCTCGATGACATCTCGGGTCAGATCATCGTGTTCTTCGTCATGGTCGTCGCCGCTGCAGAAGTTGTGGTTGGTCTCGCCCTCATCGTGGCGATGGCACGTCGTCGTCCCGGCGCTACTGCCGATGACCTTCGGACACTGAGGGGATAGGGGACATGGTCGGTCTTGTCTGGTTACTCCCTGCACTGCCCCTCGCCGGGTTCTTGCTGCTGGTGTTTTTCGGTAAGCGCATCGGTGAACCCCGCGCTGGTTGGATTGGTACGGGTGCAGTTGCGCTGTCGTTCGTCACTGCGTGTCTCGTTTTTGTAGGACTTTGGGGCGAACCCGAACACACCTACGAACTGTCACTGTTCCAGTGGATTCCGGCTGGGCACTTCAACGTCGACATCGGGATCCTGCTTGATCCATTGTCGATGGCGATGGTGTTGTTCATCACCGGCATCGCATCGCTGATTCACCTGTACTCAATCGGGTACATGCACGGAGATAGTCGCTTCCCGCGCTTCTTCACGTATCTGAACCTGTTTGTGTTCTCGATGCTCGTTCTCGTGCTCGGCAACAACCTGGTGCTCACGTTCCTTGGCTGGGAAGGTGTGGGTGCATGTTCATACTTCCTCATCGCGTTCTGGTTTGAGAAGGAAGAAAACGCAAGCGCAGGCAAGAAGGCCTTCATCACCAACCGCGTTGGTGACTGGGGCTTCATGATCGCCATCTTCATGACGTTCTTTGCTTTCGGAACCGTCACGTACACGCAGTTCCTCCCGATGGCTCCGGGTCTTGCCCAGACCACTGCAACATTCATTGCACTGATGCTGTTTGTCGGTGCCATTGGTAAGTCGGCACAGATTCCGCTCTTCATCTGGCTGCCCGATGCCATGGCTGGCCCCACCCCTGTGTCGGCGCTTATCCACGCCGCCACCATGGTGACTGCGGGCGTCTACTTGCTTGTGCGCGTCAACCCGATCATCGCTGCTTCGGCATCTTGGATTCCATGGATGATCGCCATTGTCGGCTGCGCTACAGCATTTCTTGCAGCAACAATCGCTCTTGCACAGCAGGACATTAAGAAGGTCCTTGCCTATTCAACAGTGAGTCAGCTCGGCTACATGTTCCTGGCCATTGGTGTCGGCGGCTACAGCGCTGCCATCTTCCACATGATCACGCACGCGTTCTTCAAGGCGCTGCTTTTCCTTGGTGCCGGTTCTGTCATCCACGGCATGCACGATGAACAAGACATGCGACGCATGGGTGCCTTGCGCAAAATCATGCCCGTCACTGCGGTCACGTTCATTATCGGCTGGCTGGCGATCGCTGGTGTTCCACCGTTCTCAGGCTTCTGGTCAAAGGACGACATCCTCGCTTACGCCTTGCATAAGAGCCCGATCCTCTACGTTTTCGGCCTTATTACTGCGCTGCTCACTGCGTTCTACATGAGCCGCCTCGTGTTCCGCGTCTTCTACGGCGATGCCCGCTGGGGAGAATCGGCCGAAGGCGAACTTGCCAACCTCAACGCACACACTGCAACTGATGCCGTTGAATCTGGCGATCACGCCGATGCGCACGACGATGACCATGCCCATGTAGGACACGGCGCGGTGCATCCGCATGAATCGAAGTGGCCAATGCTTGTGCCGCTGATCGTGCTCGCATTCTTCGCTGCAGTTGCTGGTGTCCTCAACCTTCCGTTCACCGAACACCTTGAGTTCCTCAATCGCTGGCTCGAACCAGTCGTTGGTGAGAATCAAGCGCACTTGCATCTTGGTGGCCTTCAACTCACCGTTGAACTTCTGATCTCAACCACGATCGCGCTACTCGGGATCTTCGCTGCCTACATGGTGTATCTGAAGAAGAAGGTCGATCCTCGTCGTATCGAGCTTCCGTTCTTCGCGAACGGTTGGTATATCGACCAAGGCATCACCGCATTCATGGGTGGCATTGGCCGCAAGGGCTTTGAACTCATCGCCATGTTCGACAAGGTGGTTATCGATGGTGCTGTTAATGGTGTCGGTCGAGCCACACGCGGTGGCGCTTCACGACTCCGTGCCATTGAGAACGGCTATGTGCGCTGGTACGCACTCATGATCGGCGTCGGTGCCGTTCTGATTGTCGCCTTCGTCATGACGCAGGTGAGCTTCTGATGAGTGCTTCACTTCTTTCCACCGTGTTCGCCTCAGAAGGCGCGGCGTCGTTCCCGATCCTTCCTGCGCTGGTTTTCGTTCCGCTGGTTGGCGCAATTCTCATCGCAATCATGCCGAGTTCCCGCCCGGAACTTTCACGTCAGATGGCGATTCTCACTGCGCTACTCACTGGAATTCTCAGCATTGCGCTGCTCGTCCAGTTCAAGACTGACGACGCTGGCTTCCAGTTTGTTGTTCAGCAAACTTGGGTGAAGTCACTCGACATCAAGTTCTTCCTTGGCGTCGATGGCATCTCGCTCTTCCTCGTTGTACTCACCGGCATCTTGTTCCCGATTGCGCTCTTCGCAGCCAAACCGGAGCACAGCCCCAAGGGGTACTACGCATGGCTGACCCTCCTTATGGCGGGCTGCATGGGAGCGTTCCTTTCGCTCGATCTCTTCCTGTTCTTCTTGATGTTCGAGATCACGCTTGTGCCGCTGTACATGCTCATTGGTAAATGGGGCCACGGCCGTCGCATCTACGCGGCAACGAAGTTCTTCCTCTACACAATGCTCGGGTCAGCGTTCATGCTGGTCTCAATCGTCACGCTCGCAGTTCTCGCTGGTGCCGGCGACAAGGGTGGCGTGTCGTTCGACTTCACCAAGATCATTGCCACCGACAACCTCGCGACAAGCACCGGTCGATGGCTGTTCCTTGGCATGGCAATCGCGTTCGCCGTGAAGGTGCCGTCCTTCCCGTTTCACACGTGGCTGCCCGATGCACATACCGAAGCACCGACCGCAGGCTCAATCGACCTTGCTGGCATCTTGCTCAAACTCGGCACCTACGGTTTCCTCCGTTACGGACTCGAGCTTTTCCCCGAGGCAACGGTGTGGTTCGCGCCAGTGATGCTCACCTTGGCCACGATTGGTGTGGTCTATGGCGGCATCGTTGCGGCCATGCAACGAAACCTCAAACGACTCGTTGCGTACTCATCTGTCGCTCACATGGGCTTTGCGCTCATGGGTCTGTTCGCTCTGAACGTTGAAGGCATCGAAGGCTCTGTGCTTCAGATGGTGAACCACGGCATCACCACCGGTGCGTTGTTCATCCTCCTTGGCTTCCTCTACACGCGTCGTCACACTTACGAGATTTCGCAACTCAAGGGCATCGGGAAGGTTGCGCCAATCTTTGCGGGCGTCTTCACCCTCGTAATGCTTGCGTCGATCGGTGTGCCTGGCCTGAACGGTTTCGTCGGCGAATTCCTCGTCCTACTCGGCACGTTTGTCGCTCACCGTTGGTGGGCTGTTATTGCTGCCACCGGCGTCATCATCGCTGCGCTCTATCTGCTCTGGGCCTACCAGCGCGTCTTCCAAGGCGAACCCGACGAAGCCAACAAAAACTTTCCGGATCTCAAAATCTCCGAGAAGCTCGTCATGGTTCCGCTGGTCGGACTCATCATTTTCCTGGGCATCTACCCGAAGCCAGTTCTCGATCGCATTGCACCTTCGGTAAAGCGTGTCGTGACTCGTCTTGAAGTAAAGGTCGACGGATTCCACGAACCGATCACTCGTAACGGTGCAGATCTTCTTCACATCACCGAGGGATCGCAGGTCATGAATGGTGAACATTCACTTGGTGTCGCCACGAACGGACAGGGGGCGAACCAGTGATCGCATCTCTCTTCGCTCAGGTCGATCCGAGCATGCTCCGCGGTGGCGATGTCACCTCAGGCGCACTCAATACTGGAATCGTGCACGTCGCTGGTCCGTCAATCGACTGGCTCGCACTTCTTCCGCTGCTCATTTTGTTAGTGGGTGGGCTGCTTACTCTTACGTTCTCTTCGTTCCTGAAGACGCGTGCGCCGAAGAGTCTCTTCACCTGGACCACTGTCGCCATCGCTGTTGCAGCGGCGATCAGCGTCGTGCCGATGTGGGCACGCGTTCAGGGCTGGGGCTCAGTGCTGTGGTGGAATCTCGACCAAGCTCATACTGGTCCGTTCAGTACGGCTGGGGGAGCGGTCGGTATCGACGGCTTCTCGCTTTTCATCACTGTGGTGTTGTGTGCAGGTGTGGTGTTGGCGGCGTTGTTGGCCGACGGATTCCTGCGTCGCGAATCGATGACGGGCCCCGAGTTCTACGTCCTCGTACTGCTGTCAGCAGTTGGTGGCGTCATCATGGCGATGTCGAACGACCTGATCGTTCTCTTCATTGGCCTCGAAACTCTTTCCATTGCTGTCTATGTTCTTGCCGGCATGAACCTTCGTCGGGTGCAGTCGCAAGAGTCGGGGATGAAGTACTTCATCCTCGGTGCATTCTCCTCAGCGTTCCTTCTTTACGGCATCGCAATGCTTTACGGAGCAACGGGTTCAACCAACTTCGTCGACATCCGTGACTTCATGTCTGCGGTTGTTCCGATCCATAACGGTCTGCTTCTTGTTGGACTCGTTCTGGTTCTTGTCGGATTGGCGTTCAAGATTTCTGCAGTGCCGTTCCATGCATGGAGTCCCGATGTTTACGACGGTGCTCCAACGCCGGCAACGGCATGGATGGCCTCTGGCGTGAAGGCAGCTGCAGTCGCTGGTCTCGTTCGTGTCTTCATGCTGACGTTCTCGAACTACTCGTCGACCTGGAAGCCGATCGTTTACGTGCTGGCGATCCTGTCGATGGTCGTCGGCGCGGCGCTCGCGATCGTTCAGAGCAACGTCAAGCGCATGCTGGCCTACTCATCAATCAGCCACGCCGGATTCATCCTCATGGCGATTCAGGCAAACAGCGCCAACGGCATTACTGCTGCGGCCTTCTACGTGGCCGTCTACACCTTCATGGTTGCTGGTTCATTCGGTGTGGCCACGATCGTGGGCCGCAAGGGCGACGGTAACCACCAGCTCTCCGATTACAAGGGCCTCGTTCGTTCGAACCCTTGGCTGGCCGGATCATTCATCGTCATGCTTTTGGCCCAGGCGGGCGTTCCGTTCACCGCCGGTTTCTTTGCCAAGTTCTTGGCGATCACCGCTGCGGCCGATGCTCACGCAGTCCCTCTGGCGATCATTGCCATGGTTTCGGCCGTTATTTCGGCCTTCCTCTATCTCCGCATCATCGTCGCCATGTTCATGTCAGGTGGCGATGACGGCACCGAGGATGTCGTCGATCGTTCAAACCGACTCCGTGTGCCCTTTGCCGCTGGATTGGCCATCGGAATCTGCGTTGTCGTCACTGTCGGCTACGGAATTTTCCCCGATCTCTTGCTTCAACCCGCTCGCAATGCCACACCGGCAGCGGTGCAGTACGAACGCCCCACTGACTCGCTCAGCCTCGGCGCGGCCGGATCCTCGACTGGGTCCACCACCGCCGGTCGCTGATCGCCAAAGATTGAACCGCTCTCTTTATGCCACAAGGATTTCATGCCGTGTTCGGCCCTTCTGTAGTGTCCGGGAACGATGACTGAGTACTCCGATTTCGTCAGGCAGTACCTCACCGTCGCTATTTTCGCGGGCGTAGGTATTGGCCTTGGTGCCGGTCTTCTCGCCATCGGCAAAATCTTCCGCCCCACGCGTCCCCAAGAGCAGAAGTATCTGGTTTACGAATCCGGTGTTGATCCGGTTGGAACCGGCTGGTCGCAGAGCCAAATTCGCTATTACATCTATGCCCTTCTCTTCGTCATGTTCGACGTCGAAGCGGTGTTCATGTTTCCCTGGGCCACACAGCTCGAGACCTACGGTGTCTTTGGCTTGGTCGAGATGCTCATATTCGTGGCGATCCTGGCCCTTGGGCTCCTGTACGCCTGGCGCAAGAAGGTGCTTCGATGGGCCTAGTTGAAAGCGGCAAGCTGCCTCAGCCGCTCGCCAAACTCCTCAATATTTCTCGGAAGTACTCCATCTGGGCCTACCAGTGGGGTCTTGCGTGCTGCGCCATCGAAATGGGTGCGGCATTCGCGTCTCCCCGTTACGACGTGATGCGTCTTGGCGTCATCCCGTTCCCGGCCAGCCCCCGTCAGGCCGACCTTGTGGTTATCGCTGGCACGGTCACCGACAAACTCGCTCCGGCTGTTGTTCGTCTCTACGAACAGATGCCCGACCCCAAATACGTCATCTCCATGGGTTCCTGCGCCAACTGCGGTGGCCCTTACTGGGACAGCTATTCGGTCACCAAGGGTGTCGATCAGTTGATTCCGGTCGACGTCTACGTTCCCGGCTGCCCGCCACGTCCCGAGGCATTGCTTGAAGGAATCATCCTTCTGCAAGAGCGCATTGCGCACGAGGACATGGCTGAGCGTTGGAAGGGTGAGCCAATTGTCGTCGGCTGACACTGAGACGCCCGAAGAGGCAGCGCCCGAAATCGACGAGGCGCGTGAGGCCGTTCTGGCCGAACTCACCGAGCGCATTGGCGACGGTGTTGTTGGTTCGCATATCCGTCCTGGCGACGACCTTTGGGTCCGCGTCGATCGCGCCAATTGGGTTGCTGCCGCCGAAGCAGCAAAGGCCATGGGCTATCGCTTCTTCGATTTCCTTTCCGCTATCGACTGGCTTCCTTCGCCATTCGGTCGCGACATGGACTCACAAGAAGATCGCGTTGTTTCCGGTGCACCCGCAAAGGAACCAGAAGCAATGGTGCAGGGTTATGCCGGTGGCGAAACCCGCTTTCAACTTCTTGCGCGCGTCTACTCAATCAGCGCTGGCATGGGAATTACGTTCAAGTGCGACCTCCCCGACGACGATCTCACCGCCGCCACATGGACAAACGTCTACGCCGGTGCGAACTGGCACGAACGTGAAGCTCGCGAAATGTTTGGTTTCTCCTTCGACGGACACCCAAACATGATCAATCTGTATTTGCCTGCCGATTTTGTGGGGCATCCTCTTCGTAAGGACTTTCCGTTGCTGGCACGGCGGGTTCGCCCGTGGCCCGGCATCGTTGATGTCGAACCAATGCCTGGTGTTGCCGATGAGGAAGGAGAGGGTGAATGACCGCTATTAGTGATCCGCAATCAGTTGCTGCTCTCGCCGCCGAAGCTGTCGACAATCGCGTCAACCTCGATTTCGAAACCGAGGGCATGACCCTCAACATGGGACCACAGCATCCCGCCACGCACGGCACGCTGCGCATCATCGCTCGTCTCGATGGCGAACAGGTCATCTCTGCCGAACCGATGTGCGGGTACATGCATCGCGGTTACGAAAAACTCACCGAGGTTCGTACCTACCCACAAATCAATGCGCTGATTAACCGCATCGACTGGCTCGGAAGTTTCGCCAACGAGGTGCCGTTCATCCTCGCCGCGGAAAAGCTCATGGGTGTTGAAGCTCCGCCCCGTGCGCAATGGATCCGCACCATTCTTTTTGAAATGTCGCGTATTGCGAACATCTCACTCTTCCTTGGCGACTTTGGTCTGCAGCTCGGCGGTATGACCGCTGGCTTCTACGCCTTCCGTGATCGCGAATGGGTTCTGAACCAAATCGAGTCAGCAACCGGTGGTCGTTTCCACCCGAACTTCGATCGCATCGGTGGCCTCAAGGACGACCTGCCGAAGGGTTGGATCGAGTCCTCACACACCGCAATGGACAAACTCCTTGCGTTCTGCGACGAGTTGGAAGACCTTCTCGTCGGCAACGAAATCTTCCAGGCTCGTACTCGCGGCATCGGTGTTATCCCCGCCGAAATTGCGCTTTCCTACGGCCTTTCCGGTGCCAACCTTCGTGCATCGGGTGTCGACTGGGACCTTCGTCGCGACAACTGCCCTCCCGGTCTCGTCTACGACAAGGCCGACTGGAAAGTCTGGACTCATCCGGACGGCGATTGTTTCGCTCGTACGTGGGTCCGACTTCAGGAAACTCGTGAAGCGGCAAAGATCGTCAAGCAACTTCTCGACACCATCCCGAGTGGTCCGGTTATGGCCAAGGTCCCGCGCATCATCAAGGTGCCCGAGGGCGAGGCGTACGTCGCCACCGAGAATCCTCTCGGCGAAATGGGTTACTACGTTGTGTCGAAGGGCGATCTTGTTCCGTTCCGGGTCAAGATCCGTTCGGCCTCGTTCAACAACATTTCCATCGTGCCGTGGGTGGCTCGGGGCGCATACGTTCCCGATCTCATCTCAATTCTCGGCAGCCTCTACTTCATTCTGGGTGACATCGACCGATGACCCTTCTTCTCGCTTCGTTCGCGCCGCCGTATTGGCTTTCGACCCTGATCAAGGTGCTCGTTGTCAGTGCGGTCGTTCCCACCACCGCACTTATTCTCGGCATGGTCTTCTTGTTCAAGATCATGTCGTGGATGCAAAGCCGACTTGGGCCGCAAGAAGCTGGTCCGCGAGGAACACTGCAGCTTCTTGCTGACGGTGTGAAGTTCCTTCAGAAGGAAGACATTGCGCCGAACGGTGCCGATCGTTGGGTCTTCAAAGTCGCACCACTCGTGGTGCTCATGTCCACACTTCTCCTCTATGTCGCACTTCCGGCTTCGATGCACCTCGTTGTCGCCGACCTTGATGTTGGCGTGTTCTTTGTGCTTGCGATTTCATCGCTTTCAGTGATCGGCGTGCTCATGGCCGGTTGGGCCTCGGCCAGCAAGTACTCGCTTATGGGTGCGCTTCGTGCCGCCGGGCAGCTCATTGCGTACGAACTTCCGATGGTGCTCGCCGTCATCGGCGTCGTCATCCAGGCCGGAACCATGAGCCTGAACGGAATCGTCTTAGCCCAAAATGACGGTTCAATCTTCGGTTGGGGCGGCATCGGATTCCCGTACATCCTCACGCAGTTCGTCGGCTTTTTCATCTTCATCGCTGCGGTGCAAGCCGAACTCACGCAGCCTCCGTTCGATATGCCGGTTGCCGAATCCGAAATCGTTTCTGGTTACCAGGTGGAATACACCGGCTTCCGTTTCCTTATTTTCTTCTTGGCCGAATTCGCAACAGCATTTGCCTTTGCTGCAATCGCTGCCGTGTTGTTCCTTGGAGGTTGGGCCGTTCCGTGGCTTCCCACCTCGAGCGACTGGTACTACGTACTTGGCCCAATCGTGTTGTTTGCGAAGGTGATGGTGGTTGCGTTCATCATCTTCTGGGTGCGATTCACCTACCCACGTTTCCGTGAAGATCAACTCCAGAGCCTTGCCTGGAAGGTCCTTATTCCATTGGCTCTCGTGAACATTGTCGTCACGGCTGTGCTGAAGGTGGTGCTCTGATGCCCCCCAAGCCCAAGGTTCCCGGTCTCATTAAGGGTCTCGGCGTCACGTTCGGCGAGATGGTCAAGACCCTCAAAGACGGACCGCAGACCACGCGTTATCCGCACGAACGCGAAGAAGTTGCGCCACGTGCCCGTGGCGTTATCGCGCTTCATGAAGAGAACTGCACGTCGTGCATGTTGTGCGCGCGCGAATGTCCCGATTGGTGCATCTTCATCGAGGCACACAAATACCTCGCACCACCTCGTCGCGAAGGTGGAAAGCCGCGTCAGAAGAACGAACTTGATCGTTTCGATATCGACTTCTCGCTTTGCATGTACTGCGGAATCTGCGTCGAGGTCTGCCCGTTCGATGCGCTCTTCTGGAGCCCCGAGCACGAGTACTCCGAAATCCGAATCGCCGACCTTCTTCACGACAAGAGCCGTCTCGATCAGTGGATGCAAACGGTTCCCGATTTCGAACCGTACGAAGCTGGCTCCGACGCCAAGGTCAAGAAGGTGCCGCGCTGATGCTCGCCCTGCTTGTCGCTCAGAACATCGCGTTCTACATCATCGCTGCGCTCATGGTGGTTGGTGCGATTCGTGTCGTCACCACCAAGAACGTCATGCACGCCGCACTGTGGCTGGTGCTCGTTCTTTCCGGCGCTGCTGCTCAGTACATCTTGCTCGCCGCAGAATTTGTCGCCATTACGCAGGTGCTCGTTTACCTCGGCGCCATCATCGTTCTGTTCTTGTTCGGCATCATGCTCACTCGTGCCAAGACTGGTAACGATGACGATCTCGATAACAAGAAGTCAGCGAAGTTCATCGGCGCTGGCATCGGGGTTCTCTTGCTCGGGCTCATGAGCTACTCACTCATCGATGGCTTCAAAGACACCGAATTTGGCAACCTCATGGTGCAGCGCACCGCCGAGGTGAGCGATTCCATCTTCTCGACGTACCTCCTTCCGTTCGAGGTGCTGTCAGTACTTCTGCTCGCTGCGCTCATCGGCGCCATCGTGATTGCGAGGCGTGACTGATGTTTCTTAACCAGTTCCTTCTCCTTGCCGCAATTCTTTTTTGCATCGGCGTTTACGGAGTTCTCGCTCGCAAGAACGGTGTTCTCGTTCTCATGTCGATCGAACTCATCCTCAACGCGGTGAACATCAACCTTGTTGCGTTTGGCGCCTACTGGCACGCGAACGACATGGCCAACGTTTCCGGCCAGGTGTTTGCCCTGTTCGTTATCGCCGTTGCTGCTGCCGAGGTTGGCGTCGGCCTCGCGCTCGTATTGCTCATCTACCGGAACCGACAAAGCATCGACATTGATGATGTCGACATGCTGAAGGGCTGATCGTCGTGTTCAACATGATCGACAAGGTCTGGATCATCCCCGCCCTCATGGCGGCGTCGTTCCTGGTCATCCTTTTCTTTGGCAAGCGCTGGGGCACCCGAGCCACTGCCGGCATCGGTATTGCCGCAGTCTCGATATGCCTCTTGCTTTCCGTCATCGTTGCTGGCAACTGGATCAGTCGCGTCAATCACCCGCCGACTGGTGCCGCGCTTGCAGCCGATGTCATCGCCGCCAACGGTCTTATCCCGCAGACCGGCGAAACGATTGGCCAGGAAGTCAACGCTGCGACCAAAGACTCTGGCGAAACGATGACGACCGAGTCGCACTCCGCTTCGACAACTGAAGCAAACGCGACCGAAGGACACGGCACTGAAGCAACTGCTTCTGAAAACGGCGGCGAGCACGAATCAGTTCCGCCGGTTGTGCGCACCGTCACGTGGTTCCAAATCGGTGGCATGCAATTCGAAATGGGCACCCTGGTCGACGGCCTTGCCGCCATGATGCTCATCACCGTCTGCATCATTTCCTTGCTCGTGCACATCTACTCAACCGAGTACCTGCATGGCGATGTGCGCTTCACGCACTACTACGCATTCCTTTCCCTCTTCACCGCCTCGATGCTCTTCTACGTGCTCAGCTCGAACACGTTGCAGATGCTGATGGGTTGGGAGCTTGTGGGCGTCTGTTCATTCGGACTTATTGGCCACTGGTGGGAAGAGAAGAAGAACACCGACGCTGCCCTGAAGGCGTTCCTCACCAACCGTGTTGGCGATATCGGCCTGATCCTCGGCGTCATCATCACGTTCTTCGCTGCTGGTGGAACGAGCTTCAACGTTCTTCACATCAACGAATACGCGTTGTCGCATAGCGCAAACACGACACTGCTTCTCGTGGGTGCACTGTGCTTGTTCGGTGGCGTGACCTCGAAGTCGGGTCAGTTTCCGCTGCATACCTGGTTGCCCGACGCCATGGCTGGTCCCACGCCAGTGTCGGCACTCATTCACGCTGCCACCATGGTTGTGGCCGGTGTCTATTTGATTGCTCGTCTGTACGGCGTGTTCTTCTCTGGTCTTGCGATCGGAAGCAGTACGTTCCACTACGTCGCGTTCATTGGTGGCTTCACGACCATCATTGGCGGTCTGTTGGCATTCGTGCAGACCGACCTCAAGAAGGTGTTGGCCTACTCCACCATTTCGCAGCTCGGCTACATGGTCATGGCACTCGGTGTTGGTGCATGGACTGCTGGCGTGTTCCACCTCTTCACGCACGCGTTCTTCAAGGCGTGCTTGTTCCTCGGTGCCGGTTCAGTAAGCCACGCGTGTCACCACACCTTCGATATGCGTGAGATGGGTGGACTTCGCAAGAAGATGCCGATTACTCACGCAACGTTCCTTATTGCGACGCTCGCGCTTGCCGGCATCTTCCCGCTGGCTGGTTTCTGGTCGAAGGACGAAATCCTTGCTGGCGCGGCAAACGGTCAAGAGAACGCGTACACGATCATGTTGATCTTCGGCCTCATCACCGCATTCCTCACCGCCGCCTACATGGGCCGTGCCTATTGGCTCACGTTCTGGGGCGAGTATCGCGGTCACGCGAAGCCACACGAATCGCCCAAGGTCATCACCGTTCCGCTCATCATCCTCGCTGGATGTGCAGTGGTGTTCGGCTTCACGAACTTCCCGGGCAACTTCTTTGGCATCAAACTCCCGAGCGGCGTCACGACGCGGTTCGAACATTTCGTCGAACCGACCTTTGCCTTCCCGCCGTTGCAGCATGCTGAGTTCACGCCATGGCTCGCCGTGGTGTCGACGATCCTCGCGGCAACGGGTCTGTTCATCGCCTATCAGTACTACGAGAAGAACCGTGGCCCGCATGGCCTGACCTCACGCAACAAGGTCGCTCATGCTGGTTACACGTTCCTCGAAAACAAGTACTACCTCGACGATCTCTACACAGGCGTTATCGCCGGCAGCACGAAGGGCCCCATCGCCCGTGCCGCCAACTGGTTTAACCAGAACATCCTTGATGGCGTTATCAATGGCATTGGCTTCGGCGCTCGAAAGATCGCCGGCGTCGTCTATGTCTTTGGTGATCAGCTCATCATCGATGGAGCAGTGAACGGATCAGGTCGCGGTTCTGAAGGAGCAGGTCAACTGCTTCGCAAGATCCAGACCGGCAAGGTCCAGCAGTACGCCTCGATTCTCTTTGCCGGCGCGGTCGTCCTCGCCGGTGTACTCGTGTTCGTCGTCTAGGAGCCCAGGACAATTCGATGAAAGATTTCCTGAACAGTTGGGGTATCAGCCTGATGGTGTTCGGCCCACTCGTGGGTGCGCTCGCCATGTTGGTCGTGCCCAAGGCCAAAGAGCAGTTCCACAAGGTCGTCGCGCTTGCGACAAGCCTCGTGGTGGGGTTCATCGGCATCTTGCTTATGACCAACTTCGACTACGACGCGAGCGGTCATCTGCAGTTCGTTGTTGATAAGGCATGGATCCCGATCATCAACAGCCGCTACATCGTGGGAATCGACGGCATCTCGCTGCCGATGATCGCCCTTGCGTTGCTCATTGTGCCGTTGTGCATCATCTATTCCTGGAAGCATTTCCCGGAACCGAAGAACCCCAAGGCGTTCCTCATCCTCATCCTCATTCTCGAAACCGGCATGCTCGGTTCATTCGTTGCGCAGGACCTCATCCTGTTCTTCGTCTTCTTCGAGGTTGTGCTTCTGCCGATGTACTTCATGATCGGCGTGTGGGGCGGCGAAAAGCGTCAGTACGCATCGCTCAAGTTCTTCCTCTACACGTTGTTCGGTTCGGCGCTCATGATCGTCGCCTTCCTGTCGCTGTATTTCCTCTCCGACAAGATTCCGGTCAACGGCGAGATGATGCATTCGTTCGACATGCGAATCCTCCCCGAACTCGCAACCGGCATTTCGACCGGTGCTGCGCTGTTCATCTTCGGCGGCATGTTCATGGGCTTCGGTATCAAGGTTCCGATGTTCCCGTTCCACACGTGGTTGCCTGATGCACATACTCAGGCGCCGACTGTTGGTTCGGTCATCCTTGCTGCGGTTCTCCTGAAGCTCGGTACCTACGGCTTCATCCGCATCGCCATTCCGATTCTTCCGGGCGCCGCAGAAAAGTGGGCACCGTTCATCGGTCTGCTCGC
>CANGMY010000006.1 GCA_947455015.1 Microthrixaceae bacterium
CACGACGAACGTGACATCACCCGAAACTGCTGTCGGTGGAGCGGTCACTGACCATTCCTTCACCGTTACGTCAACGATCGTTCCCGTTTTCGCTGAATTGCTCGCCCCACTAACAACGAGACCAATCGCCCCGCCGGTGAGCGCGAGAGTGAAAACCATCACGACCACGAAGGGTCCAATCACCGGCGACGGTGATCGAGGCGTTCGAGATTCCTGAAGTTGATCGCTCATAGTTCCGCCCACTTCCATGGTGAGTAGTGCCGAAATGGCCAACGGGGTTGGAATCTCGCGGCTCCTAGACGACCCTAACGAGTTGACCGATCACACCCTAGGGGACCAAAGTCACGAACTGGTTGCTCAACGCTGTATCGACCTGCGGACTCGAACGCGAACGGCCTCTGGTTGATCGAGTAATTCAACCCGGTGCAGGAGTGTTCGCACTTGAATCAAGTCAGCAGCGATCAATGCTGCGGCAAACTCAATGTCCTTTTCCCGACCAGCGACAAGTTTCGCAACAACTAGATCGTGCGGTTCAAGACACATCGCTTCGCTGGGCGCGGCGTCGCTTCTTGAAAATCGAATCAATCGAGCTCTCCAATTCTCGGGAAGAATTGCCGTCTCAACGGTGACACCCTGTGCGTAATAGCCGTATGTCATATGGAATTGGGAGCCTTCACCAATTGCTCCGTCGACTTGATCCATTTTCTTTTCAAATTCATCGCTAAAAAATGCAAGGTCGGCCTCGACGGACATGACGGTCTCGATTGGGAGTTGCTCTGAATCAGCGATTCCAAGAATCGATTGACTTCCCAGCACGAGGATGTCGGCGTCGTTCACGATCGTCGCAGCAGCTCGGAGCACATGGGCGAGTTGCTCACGATTCATGACACGTCTGTTTCGTCGCTCACTGGTTGTCGGCCGATACGCCACGCGTCGAGCACCTGGACTCGTTCAGCATCGGAAAGGAGGCCGGCGAATGGTGAATGTTGCCGAAGCTCGCGCCCGCGAAGATCACGCGCTGTTAGCGATGTAAGAAGAACCTCAAGTGGACCTGCGACCAACTTGGTCCACTCGTTGAGCCAGTTCGAAGCTGAGCCGCGGGTGTGTGCCTTCATCTTCTCGATATTGCCTGTTGCCAGTGACAGCGCGGCGGGAGGATCTTGCACAATCCGCCCTGCGATTGCATAGGCCAACCACAAGCTTCGCTGTTGATCGGACGTGAGACGCTCGGTTCGATTGCGCAGAGCGTCAACATCGCCGCGGCGAACTCGGCGATGCGTACCGATCGTCGTGAAACTCAGAAGACCGTTTTGACAGAGGTCGACGACGTGCTGGCGCGACGAATTGAGCAACTTCGCTGCTTCACCAGTGCTCAGTTGCTCGTCCGGATCATTCTGAGCAGCCGAGTCAAAAACCGTTGTTCTCATGCACCGAGTCTACGTTTAAACCCAAAAAACACAATATAGGTACTTATTTTGCGTATTTTGCGTTTAGGAACCCACCAACCCAATCCGACCAGCGACCTCGGAGGCACCGACCACAATCAGCTCACTCACAGCTCGACTGACACCTATATATAAGAGAGTCGTTCGATCGGCATCGGCCGGGTCCAGCCCCACCAAAATCACCGTGTCGAACTCAAGACCCTTCAGGCGGTGGACGTTCTCGCACACCACTGCCCCATCGCCTCGGTCTTCCCAGCGCACGAGTTCGCAGCGGTTCCGCAAAGCGTCACGAACATTCGAGTGAAGGGTCGCGACACAGACACTTGAAGGGCTCCGCTGTTCGTCTTCAATGATTCGCTCGAGTTCGGCGTCGACCACTCCCGCAACACCATCGAGATCGACTGCTTGATGCCACACCGGCGTGAATCCCTCGGGCACATACTGCGGCGAACTGGGGCCGCCAACCCGCCGAAGCACCTGGGCAACGCGATGTGCATTGCGGAAGTTCGACGCCAACTCAACCTGCACCCACCCATCGTCAGCTTGGGGGAAGACAAAACCTTTTTCGTAGATACCTTGTCCTACATCGGCAAGCAGCAAAACACGACGACGGCCGTCGGGATCAAGCAACGACTCCAACAACGCGATCCATGCCGGACTGAAGTCTTGTGCCTCGTCGATGATGATTGTGTCGAAGCGAACACCGATCTCGGGCCAATGAAGATTGATGTGGCCAATCGCAATGGTGTCCCACCACTGCTTGTCGGCATCGGCCGGAATTTCGAGTTCCGGCATTCCCGGAAGCGAAAGCGCCAAGCGCATGAATGGACCGATGAGCACACACTCGTCGGGTTCGATTCCAAATTGCTCGACCAACGAATCAGCCAGCGGATCGTTGAAGCAGGTGAGCAGCACGTTGTCGCCCTCGCCCCACACTTTGCGAGCCCACTGCACCGCCAGACGCGTCTTGCCAGTTCCCGCGCCACCGCGCGCGATGACGCGTCGGTTCTCGGTGAGCGAAACGAGGGATCGGATCTGCGCCTCGCAAAGTTCATCGAGACGCTGGCGCGTGATTTTCGCCCGTGCGTCAGGATCCCACGCAAAATCTGCATCCGGGCGAAGCAGTTTCACGATTGCTTCTATTTCATGCGCAGCTAATGAACGGCCAACGCTTCGTCGAGTGGCAACCAATCGCTCGATGGGTTCATCGGCGTCGTCCATGTCGGCGGCGAGGAGAATCTGATCGAGATCGATATCGGGCGTGACATCGCCGGCAATCTTCGGAGAGTTGGGAAAGGCGATTCCGTACACCACGTCGATGTGCTCAAGCCCGGGGATCTCGCGACGAATGAGTCGCTGCAATGCCATCGAATTATTCTTCGCTTGGTCGAGCGGTTGCGGCTTTAACGGCGTTCCCTCTTGGCCAATCCACAGCCCATCGCGAATGCCAACCCGATGGCCTTTGACCTCAACGACCACGACGCCCATATCGGGATGGATCAGAACAATGTCGGTTTGGTGGTCTTGATCTCGGCCGCGCATACCCACGTCGGGCACGACAAGCCAGTTACTAAAGAGCGTGCGAGCGAAGCAATCGACAACGGTGCGCTCGGCCTCGTTCCTCAACAACTCCATTGGAAAATCTTCAGGGATGAGTTGTCCCATATCCGCCTCTTTCGCCTCGCCGTGCGTAATGAGACTGCCACACCGCCGAGCGAGAGAGAAACGGCCATTTCGAGCCGGCGAGTGGCGCCAAAGCCACCTTCAGCTCCGTAAGAGTGCGCAGCGCCAGCTGGGGCTGCATCTGGATTCGTTGACGCCAGTCGCGGTTTACCTGATTGGGTTACGAAGTCGTTTCGGCCAATGATGAAACGCGGTCAAGGGCTCTTTCCGACGGACAAAGGTCCACCAGCGTTGCGCTACCCCCTCAACGCTGTCTCAACTCGAACACGGCCTCAACTGTTGCGCTTACGTACACAGGCTGGGGATCAAGCGAGATGTCTGGCGAGTACCCACCCGATTCGTCGGTTGGTGCCATTTCCATGGGCATCGATTCAACGCCGTCGAACTGAGCTCGGATTGCCGTGTCGAGTAGTTCGGGATCAGCGAGCGCGATCACGTCACCAACTTGCATGGAAGCTCCGTCTGCGAAATCTTCAGCTGCCTCTCGAGCGTTGCGCACCGCAGCTCGACGCACCTTCCTATAGAGCGGGTTGTCGTCGTCGATCCCCCACGAGACATAGTCGACTTCCAATGGATGAATGACCACGCCACCCAGAACGTCATTTAGGTTTCGAGCATCGACTTCGAGTCGGCCGGTGACAGAAACCCCCCAAAGCCCATCTTCGTAAACGCGTGTTTCGTCGTTGTAGACCCGCTCCCGTGAAACGCTCAACTGCCCTATGGTGAGTGAACGAACGAGATCTGACGAAGCAAAGTCGTCTCGAAAGTTTTGGACGGCTTCAGATGCGTATTGAACTGCTGCGTCTCGGTCAACGCTGCGGCGCCGATACTCAACGGAGATTCGAGCCCAGTCGGGCTCGGTGGAACTGCGGGAGAAGCCTCGAACTGAGACAGTGGCGGTGCTCTTGGTTTGGCTCGTCGACATTTCACTCATACAAGAGACGGTAATGATTACCTGTGACAGTCACACCCAGAGTGAATCCGTGGACCATGGTCTTCATTAGTTCCAAAAAGGGCCGACAAGGGCCGCCTATCTGCTTGCTCCTGACTTTGACGGGGGCTCTGCAAGCGTCGACGCCATCCTGGCGGAGCATTTGATGATCGCCCGGGAACGTGAGCACGTCAGTGAATTACGATTCACACACGGGCGTGATTTGGGGAATTCATAACGATAGGTTCTCGCTGGACTTGGTCGAAGGCGGATTTATCAGCATCGGTTGGGACGAACTCGGTGATCTCACAGCGATTGGGTCAGACCGTCAAAAACTGAAAGAACTCCTGTCGGCAACGTTTCCTGAAGCGAAACCAGGCGCGATTCCAGTTTGGGCAGGGGTCCTCGCCCGCTTTATCGGAGAGATGGCTGTCGGTGACATTGTGATCAGCCCGAATCGGGCAGACCGCACCCTCAATTTCGGTGTTATCGAAAGCGATTTCTATGTCGATGCGAATGCCGAGGTGCACCGCAACCGCCGGAAAGTGAAATGGACAAATGTCGGTGTTCCCCGAAACGGGTTTTCACAATCGGCTCTGTTCGAAATCGGTTCCGCCATCACCTTGTTTCAAGTCAAACGTCATGCCGACGAATTCCGGGCATTTCTCGAAACTGGGAAGTCTCCCGGTCCGGGAGTCATTGACGAAACAGGCTTGATGCTGATCGAAGACGAACCGAACGCGGCTCGGGTTGATTCCTACAGCCGTGACTTTGTGATCGGCATCCTCCGCTACATGGACGCGTACCGATTCGAACACTTCGTCGCCGGTTTACTCCGTGCAATGGGATACCGAGCAAGCGCAACAGTCGCATCCGGAGACGGCGGCGTTGACGTCATCGCAAGTCGCGATCCCCTCGCACTCGAACCGCCGATCATCAAGGCACAATGCAAACGGACGATCAATACAATCGGGGCACCTGATGTCCAGAAGCTTGCGGGCGCACTTGCAACAGGCGGCGTCGAACTCGGGCTATTCGTAACCCTTGGCGCCTATTCAAATGATGCGCTCCACATCGAACGAACTCGTCACGATCTTCGGCTCATCAACGGAGAACAATTAGTGGACCTGATCTTCGAAAATTACGAGGCGCTTGATTCTGAGTGGAAACGACTTCTGCCGCTGCGGCGTGTTTACGCCATCGACCACGACGCAGGCAACAGTTAACTACTCCTCTTCACTTCGAATCCCAGCCTTTCCGATTCGTTAGCTCCGATCTGCTCGGCCACTGGTCACGGGGCAGCGGTGGTCTGCCGAGAGGTTTGGGTGAGATGAATCGTGCGGAGATCTCACCGCCACCAATGACATCAATCCGATTGGCCTTCGGGTCGTAGTGCCAGCCTTCCGAGCAGATGTACATCTGTTGGCCGGTTTCCCACAGAACACCGATGAACCATCCCGGACACCCTGTGGCTGTGCATTTGCGTCGACTGCCCGATGTTCGGCCTTCGATTTCACCGCTGATACTCCGAAGCTCAATGCCTTCAGGAACTGTTTTGGCGGTGAGTGGTTGAAATGCGCGCGGCCACCCTGTCTCGTCACAGACTTCGAGAAGATACAGACGACGAATTGCCCGTGAGATTGCATGAGCATTAACGAACTCAACGAAAAGCCCTTCAACAAACCGGTCCGTACGAGAGACCCAGGTCAGGAACTGGTTCGGATCCGAAACTGCCAGGTTCGAAAGTTCGATTGACGATTCGGCTTGATACTCACGTCCCGGATAGTGCTCCGGCGAGACGATCTGCATCTCGTTGAGAAGTTCACGGAGTCGATCCAGTTCGGGCGACGTGCTCGACCATCCTAAGACGAACTCGCTGTCACCAGACTCGATCAACTGAGGGCCCCTAAAAGGAACCTGGGTGTCGACGATGAAAGTGAGGCGTTTGAGTTCCGACCAACGATCAAGAGTCTCGCTAATCATCGAATTCGTCCGAGGGTGGTTGGGTAGAGATCGTTCCAGAGCCCGAGTTCCACTGGAGGATCTTGCTTACAACTGATGTCGAGATCAATCTTCGGCTCGGACCACCCTTCTCGGCTGTAGGAGAGCAGTCGGAGTGGTTGTGTGGGCGAGACAAGCCACACCTGGTCGACTCCGTCTGGAAGTTCAGGGCTCTCGTTGGGCAAACCTGGCTCGCTCATTGCGAGTGCTTCGGCGAGTCGTGAGTATCCGACCCACACCACTAAGTCCTTCAAGTCTGCGTTGGTCTTGAGCAACTTCGAGGAATTTCCCATCACATTCGGATCACGGATCACATTTACAACAGAATCGATCGAAGCGAAACTGCCCCGAGCGCTCTCGCCGAGTTGAACAAATCCAGCCTCTTGGTTTCGCAGAACAGTTGCGGATGTCACTCCGATATCGGCGAATGGTCGTCCGTGTGGATTCCTCGGGTCATTCGCTGAGACTTGGTGGATGTTTGATCGTTCAAAGTCAGCGAGAAGTGGACCGACCTGCTTCTGTAGGTCCTTGATCCTGCGGGTTGGTTCGACTGACAGATGCCAGCCGAACTCAAGATCAGGGATGGATCAAACTCCCCGAGCGATCACCTTTGACCACTCCACGTACTTCTGGTCCTCGTAGCGCGTGACTTCAACGGCGTGAACCCTTCCGCTTTCATCTCGAAATGCAAGATCCACGAGTGAATCGCCGACGTACACCCCATCAATCACTGAATACGGGACACCAAAAATCTCTCTCAGGAACGCTCCCGATGTGAGTTCTTCCCAGTGCACCCTGCCGCTACTCATCGGTCAAGCTAATTCCTAGCGGCAAACACAACTCAAATGGTTCAGAGAACCCGAGGTCGTAGGTGACCTCAAGCCCGAATTGAAGTGACCGTTGTTCCCACTCTGCTGCACGACCTTGACTATCGGGGATACCAATAACCACGATTTCGTCGAGGCCAGAGACTTCGATTTGGGGGTCAGTCCAACCCGGGGACACGATCAACCCTCCAATTCCAACAATTGGATCATCGTCGTAGCAAACGAAGAGGTTCACCGGTTGTGCCATTGAAGCTTGAATCGCAGCAAGGTAAGCAACATGTATGGGAGTCAGCATCTCAACTTCGAAGCTGACCTTCAGGTCATCAGGCCAGAGCCATTCACCATACGCATCTTCGAGTGCGTCCAGCTCGAATGGGTGGCTGAACAATTGAAGCTGATCGGTCGAACGAACTCCTAGGCGTGGTTGAACCCATCTGCCGGTCCCGAGATCACGCAACGCCGTCATCATCTGTTCAAGGTTCACAGGATTCTCGATTCAATTTCCAAGCACGGATACAACGTCAATGTTGCGACTCGAATTCAAGCCCGAACGCAGCGTGACAGACGATGTGCATAAGCGCCTGTACATCCACCGCGTTGTGCTCCAGCACATCACCCCAAGCTTCTTGCTGCGATTCGACGAGTTCCTCCCACGAACCACGCTTTTCCATCCCGGATCTCACACGCCTGATGTTCAACGCCGTGCGACCAACTTCGTAAGACGCAGCAGCTTCGTAGCCCGTGAGATCCATGTACTTGGTCAGTTTGTGAGCGCCGCCGGATTCATCTCTAGTCAGCACTACATCTGGCCGGCATTGGGCTAGCCACCGCTTTGCGGTCGCTTTCCCATCTCGAAACGATTCACCGAACATCTTGATGAGGTCCGGGTCGAGTTCGCTCTCCGCGACCTTCGTCATTTCGTGTCGGCTCCATGCAACGATTCGGCGGTCTTGCTTATTCGCTCGCCGAGCAAGATCGTTGATCGATATTGCCAATGATCGGGCATCTTGTCTGTATTGCCATTCGCCAGAGACTCCAACCTCCCCGGCAATCGAAGCTAGTTCGGGATCCAAAATGTCGTGGCGCATCACCAGTCGATCTGGCGATGCATCTCGCCCTTCCGAATACAGCCAACCGAAGAGTACTGGCGCGCCGCCGCTGGGGCCCTCAAAATCCACGTAGTACGCGCGGCGTGCTTCCTCAAAGGACAGGATCTCAGACGCACGGGAAAAGTCGTCGACTTCCACTTGCTCAAAACCTTTTAAGTCAGCCGAACTCGGGGTCGGTCCACAACGAATCATCGAGCGATTGAACCGCCGGGTAGAACACTTTCTTGAAGGCGACCTGCCACTTCATAAGCCATTCGATGAGCGATGACCATGACTCTTCGTCGGCAATCGAAGCGTCATGTTCGAGACGAATACGACAGGCTTGTTTGCCCTCCATCCGATCCCACAACAACTTGGTTCCAAGCGCGGTCTCGAGTTCTGCCTTATCGCGGAGAAGGGCATCGAAGATCGCGTTGTTGCGCTCAGCGGGTCGCACGTCGATGTAGAGCTCGCACGTGAGCTTTCCCCCTCGAATGAAGCTCGAAAGGACGTATGTGCCTTTCCGTGGAAAGTTGAGATTCATCCAATTCACACCCTGCGGCGATCTCACATTGGTGAGTCCAGGATGTTTCTCGTGCACACGTTCGAGGTATTGGCCCCAGAACGACTGGTATGCAGCCTTCGAATTCGACAGGACCGCTGAGGAACGTTGCGCGCTTACCCGTGATCGCCAATCGCTTGGCTGGATCACAAGATTCAAAAGGGGTGCAGGTGGAGAGTCCGCTATCACTGCAACTTGGACCTCGATGCCAAAAAAACGTGCATTGTCGCCGGCGAGGTCATTGAGATATTCAAGCGCCTGCCGATGTTCATCTCGAAACTTTGCCGAGATCCACACGACAGTCTTTGCATCGGTGCCAGCGGCGTAGGTGAGAAGTTGACCGAGGTGACGATGATCAGTGCTTTCCAGTTGATTCTCAACAATGAGGGGGCACTCGTGCGTTACATCGCGCCCAAAGAGATCTAATGAGAAGGCTCCAATGGCGTGTTCGCTGACTTCGAGTTCGAGATCAATTCCAAGCGATTCAGCGAGGTATTCCGAGTTCTCCAACAACCACGGAGTGAAATGCCGGGCCTCATCCGGCCAAACTTCCCGAAGAGGCTTGAACTCCATCCGCGACAGCCGTTGGGTATTCGACGCACTGTTCTCGTTGTTCATTTTCATTCTCCAACCGTTTTGGAAATGTTGTGATGCAAACTCAGCGTTGTCTACTGCTCAAAATCCTGAGACTGAAATCTGAAGTAGTCCGCGTAGAACCGACCTGGATTCACAGAATCTTCGCCAACACGCTCAGTGTTTCTTCTAGACCATCTCTTCGTCGATCGCTACCACAGTGTCGTAGAGGCCATAGTGCCGTAGCCCCTCGTGGGAGTGGATTCCTGTGTAATTAAGCGACGAGTCTTCGTAGCGGCGGAAGGCGAATACCGCTTGGTTCATGTGGGTGGCATTGAACACACCAAGAGACACAAGCAGATTGAAGTCGCTGATTGTGAGGCCCGTGACGGTTCGGAAAAGTTCGGGTTCTAGCTTCGTTATGACGTCCTGGAGAGTGTTCTCCCGGTAGTCAGTTAAGTACATGAACGCGGGAATGCGGGTCGCAAACTTGATGAGCTTGTCTTGAATCTGCTTCCGCTTGGACTTGTATTCCTTCTCTTCCTCGGTGAGCTGCTTGCGCTCCTTAGGCGAGAGGTCATCGCCCTTTTCTCTCTTGGTGTCCTTCACGGCTTCGCTCTTGTTGACGACCGTCTCAAAGACGTCCTTACCGAGGGATCGGAATCCTTCGATGTTCATGATTGCGTCCATCGCCGCCGCGTTCGCCATGATCTTGCGCAGCGTGTCGTTGTCGACATTGACGAGGATCGCCGACTCCCATTTACGGGCCAGGAGAGTCGCGGAGGTACCAGCCATCGCTATGTCCAGAATTCCGCCAGCATCTACTTGGGTCATGTGCGACCCGTCGTAAGCAAGGACGGGCAGGAAACTCACCAGTTCCTCCACCGCCTGTTCGGGGTTCGCAGCCTCGGGTGATAGCCCCGCTCCGTAGTCGGCGATCTGGCGCAAAGCACGAGTAGGAGCGAAATCGAACACAAAGCACACCGGCTTGACGATCAACTCCTCGTTGGGGCTATCGCCATCGGGGTTCTTGAGTGACCAGGGGGACTGCACCCGGAACGCCGCCTGAAAGTATGTCTCCGGAGACTTCAAGTTTCGCAGCATAAGAATCGAGGACCACTGCGGCACAGTCACGCCAGTTGTGAGCTTCCCACAGGAGAGGGTGATCGTCTTGGTGTCGTAGCCCGCGCCGATGGCGCTACGCACAGGCGGCAGGGCTGCAAGGCCGACGCCTGCGCCCGTACCGGCAACGGTCAGCACGTCGTAGTCGTGCCAGAACGCGTTGTGCTTCTCGGCGAGCAGGTTCGCCATCGCATAACACGCAGCGACGTTGGGGAGAAACCAGAACGAGTGCTGGAGGTACGGCAGCAAGCGAACATCGGAGTACGGGAACGGCGGGCGGGTCCCGGATTTCTTGAGATCAAGTTGGGTGGGAAGGTGCGCGCCTCGAATGATGTCGAGCCACTTCTGAACCTCGTCAGGGTGCTCGAATCCGGCGGCGTCTCCCCTGCCGGTGGCCTTGAAGAACTCGTTGAGGTCGAACTCGTCGAAGACGCCGCCGTGAGCGATGGCGATCAACTCGTCGGGCATTTGATAGGTGAACAGACGCATCTCCGGGAGCGCCGCGTAAGGGTTCGGATTATCTGCTTGTTCCAGAGCGTGACGCTGCTTGGCTCGCTGTTCGTCGGTGTAAGTCCAGTTGAAGATTTGCTCCTCGATGAACTCGCCGGTCGACAGCGCCTTAAACGGTGTCCCCGAGAGGTACAGATAGGCGCTGGTGGTGATCGGCAGAAAGTCGTCCTCGGTACCCGACAGTTCGTCCATCTCTTCGCCGAAGGTGTCGAGCGCTGGGTCGTACTCGGCTGCGATCTCCTTTTTGGCGTCCGCCTCGTCTTCGCCTTCGAACAGCTCCTTGGCGGAGTCACGCCAAGCGCCGAAGTGGTACTCGTCGAAGATAACAAGGTCCCACTTGGTGTCGTGGAGCCACTCGTTCTTGGCCTTGATCCTCCCAGTCGTACGATCCCGGCCAAGAAGATCTTGGAACGAACCGAAGTAGATAAGGGGCTTGTTCTTCTTGGCTGTTGTCGGATCGCCACCGGTGGTCTTCGAGAGGTACTGCCATCCGTCGAAGTCCGCGTGTGTCAGTAGGTCTGTCTCCCAGGCGTCCTCGACGGCGGGCTTGAAGGTGACGACCAGCACCTTCTTCGCCCCTATCGCATTGGCGAGCTGGTAGGAGGTGAAGGTCTTGCCGAAGCGCATCTTGGCGTTCCACAAAAAGCGCGGTACCGCCTTCTTGTTCTCTCGCCAGATTGACTCGTAGTAAGCGGCAGTCTTCACTACTGCGTCAGCCTGCTCGTCTCGCATCTTGAAGGTCAGATGGTGTGTGCCGGTGAGCTCCTGACCGGTCCGCAACTCCGTGATGGCCGTCCGCACGTCGTCGACGGTGCAGGTCATCCACTCCAGCATCGGGTTTTCGAAACCCTTGGCCACGAGACGCGCCCGAACATCGTGATCGCTGAACAGCGCCCCATCATCTCGCTCTGCCCACTCATCGAGGACAATCGTGTAGTTCTCGATGGCGGCGGTCTTCACTTGCTGCTCGACCCGCTTAGAAACGTCCTGGGAGGTCTGGCCGATCTTGAGCCAGCCATCGTGCGCGTCGTCATTAATGGCGTAGGCGTAGATATGTCGACGCCCTTCGGGTCGCTCCGGGAGCAGCTCATCGAGGGGCTTAGGCATTTCTGGGAACTTCCGCTGCTTCCATCGGGCGGATCATCGACTCGATGAAGACGACCTCATCATCGGTGATGCCGTACTGCGCGTACAACTCGTCATCGGTCCAGGTCCGGTCCCATGATTGCTGGGGCACCCAGGTATATGTAGATCGGGTGGCGTGTTGAGTGATTTTGCGGAGTGAAACGAGAAAGCGGAGGAACCGCGTTCCGAGGTAGGACTCGAGGCTTGCCGCTGCTTCCGCAGTGGGGACCGAAAAGAAGAGATATGTCTGAGTGCAAACCGACGGAGATGGCGCAATCATTGGCTTCGCAAGGATGCGATATGGATAGGAACCTCTCTCGCCGTACGCACTGGAAATCATCACTTTCCAGGTGTCAATCAGGTTGGCGCTCTTCGTTATTTCGCTCCTATCGATATATCCGACAAGGCGCTTGCCTGAGTCTGTGTAGTAGATCGCCACATCATCATCAGCTTGAACTTCGTGGAACCCTCGGAAGTTGGAAGTAAAGCCGAACTCCTTGTCGGCCGACAAGATGTCGATGATCGACGGTTCGGAACGCGACAGCACTTTGCGAAGAATTGCCACTGCCCGGTAATCGCGAACGAATACATCGAACTCTCCAAGATCACGAGGAAAAGGACCATGTTCACGACCATCAAGGCGTGTCGTGACAGCACAGTCGCCGCTGTACTCCTGATCCCATAGGAAGTAACAGGCGCCACCCGCGATGTCGATCCCCGGAAAGGCGTTTGATGCATCATGGAAGTCGACGAGAGCGCGCATTCGCCGGTCTCCCAGCATGCCCGAACGGAACTCGCTGAGGCCGAGACCGCCCGCCATCCACCGTGCTGGTATGACCATCGTCAAGAAGCGCGGCTCCAACCTCTTCGCCTGCTCAACAAAGTGCTGGTAGATCGGAACATCTCGCGTGCCACCGTCCGAGCCGAGCTGGTAGGGCGGGTTGCCGATAATGACGTCGAACTTCATGTCTTCTCCAAAGAGTTCAACCATCCTGGCGGAGACGTCGTCAGTGTGGAGGAATGCATACGCGTGGGTTTCAAGATCGCCGCTGCGCTCGTACCCGGCCTCAGCAGCCTTGCAGAATTTGCATCGCCCACTCACCCAGGTGTGCTCGGTTCGCTCAAACCAGATGTTGCCCCAGTCGCGCGTGAAGGATCTCGCGACCGAGTGTGGACGCTCTTTCGTCCGCGTCGCCCACTTGGAGCAGTAGACGCTCCGACGAGCCAGCAGAGTCGTTAGCTCGGTGATGCCGATGCCATAGACCTGTCTTGTAAGGATGTGGTCGACCCGGTCTTCAAGGTTGGGGATCTCGCTGGCGAGCCCAGCGACGAGGCGTTTGGTGATCTCGCGGAGGAATACTCCGGACTTGGTAAAAGGATCGAGGAAGGTAACGGAGCTGGAGGCCCAGATACTTGCCCCATTGTTCGATCCCGCCCATGCTTCCGCGAGGCCGTCGAGCATCTGGTTGGCTAACTCCGGCGGGGTAAATACCTCATCGTTTGAGAGATTAGCGATACAAGTGAGAACGTCTGGGTTGCGACCAGCCAGAGAGAATGGCGCTTTCTCCGTCACGATGCGATCTCCTTAATGGACATCACCGGATAGGTACGCAAAGGCCGAAAGACTTCATGCTCCTCCAGCATCTCGAAAAGCGTGCCTTTGATCGACGAGCGTTCAGTGAGGTTCTCGAACTGGAAATCCCTCCGCTG
This sequence comes from Microthrixaceae bacterium, assembly GCA_947455015.1. GTDB lineage: Bacteria > Actinomycetota > Acidimicrobiia > Acidimicrobiales > Acidimicrobilacustridaceae > Acidimicrobilacustris. Next base: position 13,578 of record CANGMY010000006.1, read on the forward strand.
AAACTTCCCAACTCCCAAGTACCCCCACTCAGGGAACACGATCGGCTCGCCTTCCGGGTTCGTCATCGCAAGCGCGTCACCGTGGGCGATATTCGCTTCCACGACAACACGTGCCGCTGCAATCCACTCGTCGTCTGGGCTGGTACCGAGAAATCCTAAAATTTCGTCGAGCAGATTCTGACGACATTCGACGACATTGTCGGCAAGTAGCTCGATACCGTAAAGGCACATAAGAGAGAACAAGGCCTGGTGGCGCTTCTCAAAGTCGCTTTTGCCGTACTTCTGATGGACCGTGGCAAGTTTTCGTTTCAGAACAGATTTCAGGAAATTCCCGGACCCACAGGATGGCTCTAAGAATCGTGAGTCGATTCGTTCAGACTCATCCTTTACGAGATCGAGCATGTCCTCGACCATCCAAACCGGTGTGAAAACTTCACCGTGGTCAGATACTCGCTGGCGTGACTTAACCAGACTCTCCGGGGCCGCCACCCCTTTGAGAACTGGCATTACGTCGTCCTCTGCAGCCATGTCCCAATCCTGTCATGCTCGTGGAGCCCGCCAACGGGAAAGCCCGGCTGGTCGGGGTCGGCCGCGTCTAGAAACAGCAAGTTTCCCCGCTTACCTTCACTACCCACTGGCTCCGCCTTCTGAACTAATTGGCCGCTGAAATCCCCACTGGGATTGGGATTTCTCCGATGGTACTTCCGACCTAGGACAGCGGGCCTCGGGTCGGCCAGTAGCAGCAACTATTCAAAGAAGATCCGTCGGTTTCAGCCATATCTCAACATCTGGGCAGCACCAGAGCCTTGATTTTCCGAACCCGGCAGATGCTCTGTGGCGACGCCGCACAGTGGCCCCAAACCCCCGCTTCGCCCTATCCTCCCCTTGGATGTAGCGGCAGCAGGTAGAGGCGGAGAGTGCCAGCGGAATGGGCGAAACAACACGACCCGAAGACCTTGCAGCGTTTATTCGGGATATTGAGGAATCAACAGCTAGCAATCCCCGCACCATCGCTGATCAAACCAAGGATGGATTTGCGGTCTGGTGTCACGAGGCTGCTGCCCTCGGGCCGGTCAGTTCCCCATTTCTGGAATCACGCAAACGTCCATCAGACATTTTCTTGAGTCTTGCGAGACCAGCTCAAAACCCGCCGTCGCCCAAACGCCAGCCCGACGGCACCATTCTTCCCGAGGACGCTCGTCGACACGAGCAAGAAGTTATGCAGTGGGAGAAACATAAGCGTCTCTATGACCAGTTGTTCTCGGCGAGAACCCCTCCAGAGAAAATGGAATTGGTTGTCTCGAATGTTTTGCTTGTCACGAATACCGAGAAAGGCGAAATCCGAAGGCACCTCTTTGTTGCGCCCGCCGAAATTGTTCTCGACAGTACGACTGGTCATATCCAAGTCACGGCGATCGATGCATTCGATACCGAAATCAATTGGACCCCGGGCGAAATCAGAGAGCGTCTGACTGATCGAAATGGCGGACTTGAAGATCTGCAAGAAGCCCAGTGCCAATCCGAAGTCGAGGATGCTGTTCTAAAGATTGTTTCTTCGTTCGGGACCAAGGGCTCCGTTCTTCCAAGCCCCAATGAGCCAGCAATTTTGGGTTCGGTTGGTTTTGGATCGTTTCCAGCAGTACTGCTTAGGAAAAAAGAAAGCTCTGCGTTTCTCCAGACCCTCCGGGACATGGCCGCAGACATTGAGAGTGGTGGCTTTGTCTCCGATCCGTTCATGATGATTGTGGATCCGGAATTTCGGCCAGATTACAAACCTGTCATCAATGAAGAGGCTGCTCTCCCACTACCGGCAAACGTTGAACAACGCTCGATGATCGATAGGGCCCGCAGCGAGCCTCACATGGTGATCCAGGGGCCGCCAGGAACCGGCAAAACCCACACGATCGCAAACCTTGCTGCTGTCCTCATGGCCGAAGGCCGACGAGTCTTAATCACGGCTGAAAACGATCGTGCGCTTTCTGAAGTGCAATCGAAGTTGCCGGACTCGATGAAACCTCTCATGCTGCCAATGCTGCGAGAACGAGGAACCGGTCTTCTTGAGGCTTCGGTAAATGCTCTCAACACTCGTGCCGGAAGCGGCGGAACGAATGAAGAGCGACTTGTCGAAATTGATAGGTATTTGAAAGACCTCGAGCGGATTCAATCGCAAATTAACGAAGCAGAAATCAGACTCATCAAAATTGCCGATGCGGATCGTGAAACACGAAGCCTCCAAGGAATTTCACTGCCTCTTTCTGGCCATCAACAAGTTCTCTCGTCCAAGGTCGATCAACTTGAGTTCGTCGACCAGTTCCTCGGGGACACCGGGCATGGAACCCAAGCCGACGCTTCGCTTCTCGTAGAACTTTTTCCGATCGTCACCCCAACGCACGAAAACCTTCGGCAGCTGCGCTTTCCAGAAGGGTTGCTTGAGCCTGGAGAACTTGCGACATGGTTGAGCGAGCACCGCAGTCAGCTCGCTGTTCTCGGGGATCCAACGCCATATAACTACGGCGAATTGATTGACCGCGTTGATGAGTTCGCTCAGCTCTCAAACAAACTGCAACAACTTCCACCGATTCCTTGGTCGCAGATTCTCCTCACGCGTGACGATTATCTGGCCGGAGCGAAAGAAGCTTTAGCCGTTCGTGGCGCGGTCAATCACGGCGTAACCGTTGACAATCCCGCCGACCGTGCCGCAGCAACCGACACACTTCAGGCTTATCTGAAACTTGATCCAGGCCGATTCGATCAGCCTCTTGCCGACCTGGTTCTCATTTTCGATCGGGCAAAAAATCATCTCCAGACATTTGCGCTGGTGCAGTCTGCTGTGTTCACCCAATACGAGCGCGCGTCAGAACTCACAGCGGCTTGCGAAAGTGCATTACAGACCCTCGCCCGCGATCGATCTGGCCTACTCACTCAATACGTAATCGATCATCGAATTGATATCCAAAGCAAAATTGACCTGCTCATAGAAGAGGCCGAGCAACTACTCGAAGGCACTCGCATCCCTCTGGGGCTCCCAGTGCAGGTTCTCGAAGGAGCACCACCTGCTCACGAACTTCTCCGTCAAGCAGAAGCACTCGAACTTCACCTCGTTGCTGGTGGGAAAATGAAGCGGACCATCGGGACACCAAAAGCAGTGAAGGATGTTGCTGAGTTAACGACGTTCGTTCGTGTAGACGGCTCTGAAATCGACACCATCGAGGAAGCTAAACGGGCGGTTGACTATTTCCGCTTCCAGAAAGCAATCGCGCTTTGCGACGAATGGGCAAACCAGCATCAACTCGAAAAACCCGAAACAGAGTCACATTTTGAGTGGCTCAAAGCAGTCATCAAACTCCCCGATAGCGGGAGACAGGTAGCTGATTCACTAAATCTCGTTGATTCGCTCGTCACCTTTACCGCCGGGAATGCGCCAAAAGATCCAGCTTTGTTGCTCGAGGCTGGTCTTGCAACAGTTTCAAACGAAATTATCGAATCGCTATCTGAATTTGTTGAAAATGCATCGATTCATGAATCTGAAATTCGAATCGATGGTGTCCCGATCCGTTCACGCGCTGAGGCCACCCAAGCACTCGAATCGTTTCTGGCATCTGAAATCCGCGAAAGACAACACGGCCTGCTCCCGTCGGGATGGGCAGCTTCGTGCAATGCACTTGATGTCCGGAACGATGGACTGGTTCATATTCTTGAAACCTGTGCAGCCGCTGCTGCCGTGCCCGGCGAGGCACGCTCGGTTGAGTTGACGCCCAGCTCCGTTAATCAGATTGTCGAGAAGATCCAGACGGATAACCGGAGAGCCGAGCTTCAAGCCGATTACGAACGTGTGGTCGGCAGACTTAACAGAGCCCTAACCGCTTGTGTGCCTAAGTCTCCGGCGACTCAAGCGATTGAGGCAGCGCTTGGTTCTGAGGATGTCGTTGCGTATCGGTCAGCAATCGAAGAGCTGCGCCGGGAACAAGATATGGCCGATATGGCGCGGCGCTTGGAACAAGCGAGTTCAAAGCTTTCCGAAGTGCACCCAAATCTCGTTGCTGGATTCAAGCTGGGGAATGCCGATGCAAAGCATTCGCTTGAATCCCTTGATGAACTCCAGTCACTTCGTGATTACCGAGCGGACATCACAGACTGGATGCTGCAAGTCGGGTCGACCGAACCGACACACGAAGAATTGGCGGAACTACACGCCCTTCACCGTCGCACCGAAACCAAGGTCGCCGAATTGCGTTGCTGGAACAATGCGATCAATCGACTCCAATCACGACGTGAGCTTCGTTCATCGCTCTCCGCACTCGCTACCGCAATGGACAGAGTTCCAAAAACTCGCACCGCAAAGACGTTTCCCGCTCGAATGCGTGCACTGCGAAACGCAACCCGAGATGCTGCGCCCGCAATTCCTTGCTGGGTAATGACCGTTGATAGAACCGCAGAAGTTCTCGGTTACCCGACCGGAGAGGACCGCTTCGATGTCGTAATCGTTGACGAGGCGTCTCAGGCCTGGTTCCCGTCGATGTTTCTCTACGCAATTGCCGATCAAGTGATCATCGTGGGCGACGATTTGCAAACATCGCCCAGCACCCAGGTTGTCAACGAAGCCGAAATTCGAGCGATTGTTCGGGAGCACATTCCCGGACATCGCCTTGCCGACCAGGTGGGCGCCGACCTATCGATTTATGACGTTGCTGCAGTTATGACTGGCCCCGACACGATGGTCGATCATTTTCGTTGCGTTCCAGAGATCATTGATCTTTCAAATCGTCTCTCGTACGGACCAAAAGGCAAGACACTGATGCCGTCCCGTGTCCGTGAACCCGGTGCACTTGAACCCGTCATTCAGGTTCAAGTCAATGGAGCTCGAAGCTTTGCAGCCTCAGCGAATCCGATCGAAATTGCCGCAGTTGTGCAACAAGTCATTCAATGTCATGCAGATCCAAAATATGCCGGAATGGACTTCGGCGTCGTGGTCGCCGGAACAACTCCAACAGCTCACGTTGCCGCTTTGACCACACAACTCTTAGACAAACTCGGCCCAATTGCTATGGAACAGCGAAACCTAGAGATTGGCGTTCCATCCCAATTTCAGGGAGCAGAACGAAACGTAATGTTTCTCTCGCTTCTCGATGTTGCACCTCCCGGGGGTCGACTTCGAAAGTGGCCTCACGAGCACACCGGCCAGAACCGCAGACGAGTTCAACAGCTCAACGTTGCAGTTTCACGAGCAAAAGACCAGCTGTGGATCTTCCGTTCGTTCGATCTTCAGAGCCTTGCCCCAGATGACGCTCGTGCAATCATCGTCCAATCTGAAGCTTCACAACTGCCAATCCTTGAAGAACAGTTGAAAGCGTGCGGATCGAATTTCGAACGTGATGTCGTAAGGGCTCTGGCAGCAGCCGACCCAACCTTGATTATCAGAACACAAGTTGAAGCAATCGGTTACGCAATCGACATCGTCATTGAAAACAACAAAGGTCACCGACTCGCTGTCGAATGCGACGGAGATCGCTGGCATTCCGAACGTCCAGATGTTCGTGCAGACCTATACCGACAGCGAACGCTCGAGGCAATCGGTTGGCGATTCGATCGCTTCCTTGCATCTGAGTGGTATGCCGATCCGGAGGGAAGAACTAAAGAGACTCTCGATCGCCTACGAGGGGTCTCAGTAACGCTGGATGACCCAAAAGTTTCAGGCTTTCGGAGTGACGGCGCTCCGAAAGCCCTCAACAAGGTTGAGGTCGTCAACCGAGCCGTCAAATACGACGATGTAGATGATGACGACGACGATATGTGGTCCGATGACTACGTCGAGCTTGACCCATCTGACTATTCAGATCTCATCTCGGCGTTCGATCTGGACAGATTCCTGCCAAAAGCTGACTACGAGGGAAGCGACTCGTTTGGTTCGCCCTGGCATGAGCCGACGTCGTTACCTGAATATCTCGACAGTATCGACCCTCAGTCGCCTACAGGCGAAGAATTTGAATTTGATGAATTGATTCGGACAGACCAGTTCGATGAGTTAGTCGATGAAATCGAAGCAGCCGCCGGTGATCTTCTTCCAGAAACCCCTGAGCGGCTCGCAGCAGTAGTTGAAGAACCGGTAACTCAACCTCCAAAGCCAAAGCCCGCACCGACACCGACACCGACACCGACACCGAAGACAAAGAAGCAGACAAAGTCACCTAAACCTTCGAAGCCGCCTACAAAAGCGAGCACTCCTTCGCTCTTTCTGGCCGGATCAACCGGATCAACCGGAAGTAAATCCAAACCTAAGCGCCCAACGACGAAAATGACTCGTTCAGAATCAAACCGTCAACTCGCCGCCGCCATGCGGAAAATTAATGTCGACCCCCACGGTCGAGCCTGGGAAGAAGCCAAACGTCTTGTTGCAAACGGTGCAACTTTCGATGAAGCGGCAGCTCGCTGCATGAAATAACAGACCGAGGAGAGCTTCATGCTTCCGATCACGGAAAAATCCATCATTGCGCCTGCGCCCGTTCGGGTCGCACACCAGAGATAAGAACGTTTACTTGATTTTCGCTAGAGGTTTAGAAGGAGCGTTCGGATGAACAGTTTCGATTTCGATTGGCTTGCCCGTCAGGCAGCATTCGCCTTCGTTGAGAATCTCGCTCAGGAACACGGTGGAGTTGTTCCTTGGAAGTCGCTCACTCACGACTTTTCATTCCAGGGCGTACACATTTCCCTCATTGGACAAAAGGGAATCTGGAAGCCCAAGGGGCTCGATCTCCCCATCTCAGTTACAACGAGTCCAACAGATCCCTATGGAGACGAAGCGGGTGACGACGGGCTCCTCCGATATCGGTATGAAGGCACAGATCCCCTGAAAAACACCAACCGCGGCCTACGCACCCTGATGGAACAAGGGCGCCCATTGCTCTACTTCCGCGGTGTCGACTCAGGCTGGTACACCCCACTGTGGCCACTGGTAATCGTCGAGGACCACCCCGATGAGCTCACGTTCTTTATGGCATGTGAAGACGTTGATGCCTTACGCCCCGGAATTCCCTCCGACATTGCTGATGCTGCTCGGCGCAAATACGTGACACGTCTCGCGGTTGTTCGACTTCACCAGGCTGGATTCCGCAAGCGAGTACTCACCGCGTATCGCAATCAATGCTCAATTTGTCACCTGAAGCACACCGAGCTGCTCGACGCTGCTCACATCATCAGCGACAAGGCCGAACACGGCGAACCAGTCGTTCCGAACGGGCTCTCACTCTGCAAGATCCATCATGCGGCGTTCGATACCAACATCCTTGGCGTGACACCGGATTACAAAATTGAAATCCGTGAGGATGTTCTCGAGGAAGTTGATGGTCCGATGCTCCGCTACGGACTGCAGGCAACGCACGGATCGAAACTGATTCTTCCAAATCGCGAGGCCGAGAGGCCTGATCGCAAGCGGCTCGAGAAGCGTTACGAGGAATTTCTCGCGGCGAGTTAGCCGCTTAGTCGCGTGAACCTGACGACCTAGACAGCGGGGTTACTCTCGCTACTGATGCGCTTCCGTCTCACCATTATGAGTCTTGCCCTCGGCGTACTTCTTCTCGCTGCATGCGGCAGCGCGTCGTCGACCTCGATTTCGAAATCTGATGAGTCTTCGACAACGGAGTCCTCAACCACGACCACGCTGGCCACCACCACGTCATCAACCACAACGACAACCGCCAAGCTTCCGCTCACTGGAAAAGTTGTCGCCATCGACGCCGGTCACAACGGTGGCAACGCTGCACACTCTGCCGACATCAATCAACTTGTCGACGCCGGCAATGGCGTCACGAAAGCCTGCGATACCAGCGGCACTGCATCGAACGACGGCTATCCCGAATACGAGTTCACACTTTCGGTTGCCAAGGATCTTCAGGCGTTACTGCAAGCCCAGGGCGCAACCGTTGTGATGGTGCGCACCGATTCGGCCGGATGGGGTCCATGCATCACGCAACGAGCCAAGATCGGTAACGACGCCCACGCCGACATCGCCATTTCCATTCACGGCGACAGCAACGATGCCGCCGGCACTCGTGGCTTTCACGTCCTCGTTCCCCAAACAACCAACGTGAATGCCGCGGTCGCTCCGGCATCGAATCGATTTGGCACGCTGTTACGCGACTCGTTCCTCACCACCGGTATGCCCGTTTCGAACTATTTGGGAACGAACGGCATCATGCCCAGAGGCGATCTTGGCGGACTCAACCTTTCCACCGTTCCCAAGGTGTTCATCGAATGCGGCAACATGCGCAACGCCACTGATGCGTCGATGATGCGCTCCGATGCATTCCAACAATCGGCGGCTGAGGCAATCGATACAGCGGTCGTTCAGTTCCTGAGCTGACCGGCGAATTCGCCCCAAGCGCACATTCCGCCCCACTACGTGCGTTACCCCTTTAGCGCGACCTCACTGGTCTGCGAACGAAAGGGGATTTCATGTCTTCTGTTACTGCCATCGTTGCCATCGGTTCCATTCATCCCAATGACGGGTGCATCAATCCCAGTCACATCGCTCTTCTCCACGAGGGCAGTCGGGCCGCGTGGACGCTTCACGATCTGAGCGAACACCCCGACGCTCGCCGCAAGTGGATGCCCGAGTCCCCCGACCTCATCGCCCCAACGCTCATCAACGAGATCCTCCCGCTGTGTCACACACATGCGGTGTCGGCCACGCTCGTTCACAACAGTTCGTTGCGGGCCGAAGATCTTCAGTCCCTCACCGAGATCGATGTCGAGATCAATCGACCCACCTGGTCTCGCATCTACAGCGGCTGGTCGAACGACTGGATCGTCAAGGACAAAGAGCGCTGAGGTCGAGTCTTGGCGAAGGCGACCGCTGTCGCACCCGGATGCTCAGATGCCAGTGGCGTCACCGCTCAATGCCGGACCTTCCCCGATTCCCATAAGCCAACGTGGAACGAGGAACGCTCTATGGAACCGAATCTGTCCGACAGCCCAGGAGGCCAAACCTCTGGCGTA
>CANGMY010000007.1 GCA_947455015.1 Microthrixaceae bacterium
TTGCCCTTGTAGGGCTTGTAGCAACGGTTGCGTGCTTCGTCGACCGTGTCTGGTCCGAAGCAAATGAATGTCTCAGCTTCCATCAGTTCTTCGATGATGGACGGATCGTCGATGTTGTCGACGTCATAGACGACCTGCGTGCGCTTGTCGCCCACCCAACGGTTGTGTTCGAACTTTGTCGGACGATGCATGGCCTCATCGTAGACGGCCAAGAACCAACGACCGTTCTTTTGCCAGCGATTACTTGCCGGTTGGGTCTTCAGGCATTGGCAACTGGCTACCGATTGCCCCAATCGCTTCGAGGTACTTCTCGTTGCCCTCGATGACCTGCACCACAGTGACGTCGTCGATAGCTAGACCGGCATCGGTTGCTCGACCAATCACGAACGCCAATGCATCGTCTTCAGCAGCGACGAGTGGACCACTGGCAACCCTGTCGACTCCCTGTGCCCGTGCGACACCCAATTCTTCGAGATAGTCCAGGTGCCATTGCAGGAGTTGCGCGAGTTCGTCATAGGTCAATTGCGCGGTGACGTCGTCGGGAAGACGATCGGCAACAAAGTCGACTGCTTCCGCACGGTCGTAGACCGCCGGGCGAGGCTGCTCTGCAAGTTGACCCGCGAGACGACCAACGGCAAGCAAGCCGATGACAAGAACCGCAACCGCGGAAAGGATGATGAAGACGACGATCACGATGGTCTCGTCGCTGTGATCAGCGGATCAGATGCCGATGCGCTGAGCAAGAAGCTCACGGTGATAGGTGGGATCACCGAAGAGAAGTTCCGAAGACTTCGCACGCTTGAAGTACATGTGCGCCGGGTGTTCCCAAGTGAAACCAATGCCACCGTGGATCTGAATGTTCTCGGCAGAAGCATGGAAGTACGCATCGGAGCAGTAGGCCTTAGCCAGCGACGCAACGGCGGGAAGTTCGTCGTTGAGTTCTGATGCACACCAGCCGGCGTAGTACGCCGCGGACTTGGCGGACTCAACTTCGAGCAGCATGTCGGCGCACTTGTGCTTGATGGCCTGGAACGAACCGATCGGACGACCGAACTGCACGCGATCCTTGGCGTACTGCACTGCCATGTCGAGGCACATCTGAGCGCCGCCAACCTGCTCGGCGGCAAGGCCGACAGCAGCAAGATCGAGAACGGTGGAAAGAACGTCCCAGCCAGCACCATCGGTGCCAATGAGCGTGCCTTCAACATTGGCGAATTCGAGCTTGGCCTGCTTGCGGGTCTGGTCCATGGTGGCCAGCGCGGTGCGGGTGAGGCCAGCAGCATCGCCAGCGACGGAGAAGAGGCTCACGCCAGCAGCCGTGCGGGCGGCAACGATGATCACGTTCGCGGTGTGACCGTCAATGACATAGGACTTCGTGCCGTTGATCTTCCAGGTTCCGCCATCGTTGGTGGCGGTTGCTTCGATACCGGATTCGTCCCAGCGACCGTTCGGTTCGGTGAACGCAACAGTGGCGATGGTTTCGCCTGACGCGATACCCGGAAGGATCGCGGCCTTTGCTGCATCGTCACCGGACTGCATCACGGTGTTGGCGGCAAGAACAACAGAAGAGAAGTACGGCGCACACAGAAGTGCGCGGCCCATCTCTTCGAGAACAACGATGAGTTCGACGTAGCCGTAACCCTGGCCACCGAACTCTTCAGGAATGGTGAGGCTCTGAAGACCGAGCTGTTCAGCCATCTGCGCCCACACGTCGGGGTCATACCCGCGCTCGGTTTCCATCTGCTCACGAACATCGGCTTCTGAGGACTTGGCCTCGAGGAACTGACGAACGATGTTGCGAAGCTCTTCCTGCTCCTCAGAGAAGGCAAAGTTCATGGTGGTGGCCTCCGGTCGCGAACGGGGGTCGGTCCCCCGCCGGTTGACGTTTGCAGCAACTGCCGCAGGGGGTAGTTCTAGCCGACACAAGGGGCGTACGGCACATCTCTGGGCCGATTCGTTTCCGTCAGGGAACGAGGATCGCCTTCCCTGCCACCTGGCGCTCTTCGAGGTCGGTCAGAGCCCGAGCAGCTTCAGCGAGCGGGTAGGCCACCGGTTCGACCGGATTCAGCCTTCCCGCAGTGATTTCCTTAAGAACTTGGGCCGTGAGTTCTTCGTTGCGCTCGCCATTTCGAAGGGCCCAGCCGCCCCAATCGACGCCGATCACCCGCCGGTTCCGCAGGAGGATCTGGTTGGCCGGGAGGTTCGGGATGCCCCCGACGAAGCCGATCACGAGATAGGCCCCGTTGTCGCCCAGCGCCCGGAGGCAGGTCGTGCCGAGGTCGCCGCCGACTGGGTCATAAAGCACGTCGACCGAACCTCCGCCGAGTTCTTTGGCGCGTTCCTTGACGTCTTCAGTTGTTGAGTCGATGACAGCTTCGGCGCCGCGAGAAAGAGCGAGTTGACGCTTCTCCTCGGTCGACGCAACTGCAATGACACGCATACCGAGCGATGAACCGATGTCGACGGCAGCGAGACCGACGCCGCCACCCGCGCCAAGCACGAGGAGGCTTTGTCCGCTCTGCACCTGAGCGCGTTCACAAAGTGCGAACCAACCGGTGAGGTAACTCTGCGTAAACGTTGCTGCTTGTCCATCAGTAACCGAATCAGAAAGCAGCACCGTGCGCGCTTCGCCGACAACAAGTTCACTTACGTAACCGCCGAGACCAACGTTCACGAAGACGCGGTCGTTAATCGCGCGGGTCGTGACGTCAGAGCCAATTTCGACGACGCGGCCCACAACTTCCATACCCGGAACGAACGGGACCGGAGGTTTGATCTGATACTTGCCTTGGACAAAAAGTCCGTCGACGAAATTCACGCCGCACGCAGTGACGGCAATACGGACATCCCCAGCACCGACCGCTGTGCTGTCACGTTCAACGAAGCGGAGGTCGCTTACCGGCCCAAATTGTTCGCAAATGATTGCTTTCATGGCCGAACGGTAGCCCTCCAAGGTCAATCCCCTGCGAGACTGTGGGAATGACACTTCTGCTCGCTGAGACCGGATACGAAGTCCATGCCGTTGTGGTCGGTCCCATGGACAACAACGTCTTTGTCATTCGCTGCACCGAGACCGGCGATGGCGTTCTGATCGATGCTGCGAATGAACATGAACGCTTGCTGGAACTTTGCAGTGCCCTCGGCGTACGCCGAGTAATCGAGACCCACGGTCACTGGGATCACATTCAGGCCGTTCCCGCTGTTCGTGATGCCGGTTACGACGTCGCTGTGACCGCTGCGGATTCGGAAATGCTCCCTACCTACGACAGCATTTTGGAAGACGACAACGTGATCGAAGTCGGTCGCCTGCGACTTCGAACGATTGCGACGCCAGGACATACCCGCGGTTCGATGTGTTTCGCCCTTGAGGGCAGCCCACTGTTGTTCTCGGGCGACACTCTCTTCCCCGGCGGTCCCGGCAACACGTCATTTGAAGGCGGAGATTTCGCAACGATCATCGACTCGCTCGACCAGCGGCTCTTCACCTATTCGGCCGACACCATCGTTCTTCCCGGCCACGGGAACTGGACGACCATCGGCAACGAACGCCCTCACCTTCAGGAATGGGTCGACCGAGGCTGGTAGTCCTCTCGCTGGGGTCAGTAATTTCTCCTACGGCGGTAGTGCGAATCCCCCACAGGTCCTAGACTCAAGGCATGTCCCCCCTCTTCACCATCGAGGACCTTCACGTCTCTACTGCGGGCGAGAACCCCGTCGAGATTCTGCGCGGTGTCGACCTCGTCATCGGCGCCGGCGAGGTTCACGCCCTTATGGGCCCCAACGGTTCCGGCAAGTCAACGCTTGCCTCAGCACTTCTCGGTAGCCCCGAATATCAGGTCACCTCGGGCCGCATCCTTTTCAAAGGCGACGATGTCACCGATTGGCCCACCGATGTTCGGGCCAAGGCCGGCATGTTCCTCGCCTTCCAGTACCCGCAAGAGATCCAGGGCGTTTCAGTTCTGAACTTCCTTCGTCAAGCTTGGTCGGCCCGACGCGGCATCGACCTTTCGATGCTCGAGTTACGACTCGAGATCATGGACTGGATGACGCGCCTCGACATGGACCCGTCCTTCGCCGATCGCTACCTCAACGAGGGTTTTTCTGGCGGCGAAAAGAAGCGTAATGAAATCCTTCAGATGGCAATCCTTCAGCCCGACATCGCGATCCTCGATGAAACCGATTCAGGCCTCGACATCGACGCACTGCGCGTTGTCGCCAAGGGGGTGCGCGAAGTGCTCGCCGCACGACCCGAACTCGGCATTCTTGCCATCACGCATTACCAACGACTTCTCGACGAACTGAACCCCTCGTTCGTTCATGTACTCATCAACGGTCGCGTCGTCGAGTCTGGTGGGCCCGAACTTTCTCGCAAGCTCGAAGCCGAGGGTTACGACGCATGGCTGTGAGCACCGACCCCATCGACGGAACTCGCCTGAAAGAACAATTCCCGCTTCTTTCTCGCGACGTTCACGGCAAGCAAATTGTGTATCTCGATTCGGCGGCCACCTCGCAGAAGCCCCTTTCGGTACTGAACGCAATGGACGACTACTACCGCACGATTAATTCCAATGTGCACCGTGGCGTCTACATGATCGCCGAAGAGGCTACGAACCGTATGGAAATTGCGCGCTCACTTATGCGCGATTTCATCGGAGCCCGTTCGTCTTCAGAAATCATCTTCACAAAGAACGCAACTGAAGCTCTCAACATGGTTGCGCAGAGTTGGGGCCGAGCAAACCTTTCTGCCGGCGACGTTGTCGTGCTCAGCCATATGGAGCACCACGCCAACATCGTTCCGTGGCACATGCTCGTCGCCGAGATTGGTATTCAGCTTCGGTGGATTCCACTCGACGCCGAAGGCCGCCTCGATCTCACCGATCTCGACACGTTGCTTGACGGCGCCAAAGTTCTTTCCGTAACGGCGATGTCCAATGTGCTGGGCACCATGAACCCGGTACGCACGCTTACTGACGCCGCCCGCAAGGCCGGCGCAATCAGCATCATCGACGGTTGCCAGTCAGTGCCCCACAGCGCGACCAATGTTCAAGATCTCGGCGCCGACTTCCTCGCCTTCTCCGGTCACAAAATGTGTGGGCCCACCGGTATCGGCGTTCTCTACGGGCGCGAAGAACTTCTCGAAGCGATGCCTCCGTTCCTCGGCGGCGGCGAAATGATTCGCGATGTTCGCCTCGATGGCTTCACCACCAACGACCTTCCCTGGAAGTTCGAGGCCGGCACTCCCCCGATTGCCGAAGTCATTGGCCTCGGTGCAGCAGTGGAATGGCTCAATGGCGTTGGCATGGACAATGTTCGTGCCCACGAAATCGCTCTCACCGAATACACAATCTCGACGCTTCATGAACGCTTCGGCGATCGCATCAACATTCACGGACCAACAAGTCCACTCGAGCGCGGCGGCGTCTTCAGTTTCGATTTCGACGGTCTGCACCCGCATGACATCTCCCAGGTTCTCGATCAGCACGCGGTCTGCGTTCGGGCCGGTCACCACTGCGCCAAGCCACTCATGAAACTCCTGGGCATCGGCGCCACTGCCCGAGCCTCGGTCTACGTCTACAACGACACTGCCGATATCGATGCCCTCGCCGACGCACTCGATGCGACTGGCGCGTTCTTCACCCTCTAGTCCCCTACGCTCACCTACACACCACGCACAGGGAGTGCCGCCCATGCCCGGCCTCGAAGACCTCTACCGAGAGATCATCCTCGATCATTACCGCAACCCGCGTAACCGCGGCGAGCTCGAAACACCTCCGGCGCATCGCGTCGAGGGTTTCAACCCGCTCTGTGGCGACGAAATCGTGCTGTATCTCGATCTTGATACCGACGGTCGCGTGGCCGACATCCGCATCTCCGGCCAAGGCTGTTCGATTAGCCAGTCGTCAGCTTCGATGATGTCCGCTGCGGTCAAGGGCAAGACCGTTGCCGAGATCGACGATCTCACTCGTGCCTTCAAGGCCATGATGTCGATTCACGAGAATTCGCTTGAAGGCGCCGAGACCACAGAACCAATCGATGCACCCGACGTGAAGCTCGGCGATCTCGAGGCGCTACGCGGCGTCGTCAAGTTCCCGGTTCGCATTAAGTGCGCAACGCTTGCCTGGAACACACTCGCTCAAGGCATCGAAGAAGCCTCAGCCTGAGCAGTGAGAGGCCTCAGCCTCGAACAACTCCATCGATGCCCTTCGCCAAAGCGAAGCAACGCTCAGTGGGGCCACCGCTGTCGTGACTCGTGATGTCAATCACGACACTGTTCCAAACGTTTGACCAGTTCGGATGATGGTCGAGTTGCTCGGCAATCGGAGCGACTCGATTCATGAACGCCCACGCCTCAGTGAAATTGGCGAAGGTGAGTTCTCGATGCAGATGTCCGTCGACCATCGTCCATTCCGCAATAGTCGCCAAACGTTCGGCAACTTCCTCAGGAGTCAGGACACGATCGCGCGGACTCATGCGAACGGATCAGCGAAGGGGTCAGCGAACGGGTCGGCGGCAGGGGCCGGAGCTTCGTCTTCAACCCATTCGGCGTAACCAGTGCGTTCGAGTTCATCAGCGAGTTCTGGACCGCCAGACGAAACAATGCGGCCCTGAGCGAGGATGTGCACGACATCGGGCTTTAGTTCTTCGAGAAGCCGTGAGTAGTGGGTGATTGCAAGAACTCCAAGGTCGAACTCGGTCGTTGCCGCTTCCACGCGACGCGAACAGGCGCGGAGTGCATCGACGTCGAGACCCGAGTCGAGCTCATCGAGAATGGCAAACTTCGGACGCAGCACAGCGAGCTGCATGGTTTCGTTGCGCTTCTTCTCGCCGCCGGAAAGATCGACGTTGACGGGCCGATCAAGAAGGCGAGTTGCGAGGCCGATTCGTTCGGCTTCAGCAGCGACAGTGGTGTGGACCACTGAAGCGTCACGCCCTTGAGCCGATAGCGCTTCCGTAAGAAGTTCTTCGAGGCTTACGCCGGGAACCTCGACTGGGTACTGCATAGCCAGGAACAAACCAGCCTTGGCTCGTTCGTAGGTGGGAAGTGCAAGAAGATCGACACCGTCGATAGTGACGGAGCCACCGGTGACGGTGTAGCCCGGCTTGCCCATGAGCACATGCGAAAGCGTTGACTTCCCTGCGCCGTTGGGACCCATGACGGCATGGACTTCGCCGGACTTCACGACAAGATCGACACCGTTGAGGATTTGTCGGCCAGCAACTTCGGCCGTAAGTCCTTGAATTCGAAGTTCACCCATGTCAGTCGATCTCCACGTACACATCGGCGTCGTCGATACGCACGACATAGGTCGGAACAGCCTTGGTTGCAGGAAGCGAATTCGGGATACCAGTTTCGAGCGAGAAGCAACTGCCGTGCTTCGGGCATTCGAGCTCACACGTCTTGGCGTGGACTTCACCTTCGGAAAGTGACACATCAAGATGGGTACAACGATCGCCGATTGCGTAAAACGTTCCGCCGATGTGGGCGAGCGCGATTCTCACTGACCCAAAATCGAAACGCCGAACTTCACCATCGGGAACATCCTGGATGGAACAAACACGTTCGAGCGTCATGAGTTCACTCCTGCATCGAGTCGTTCATCAATTGCGGCAGCAATTAACGGCACTGCAGCAGCAACCGGGAACTCTTCGAGAACTTCGTCGAAGAATCCGGCAACAATCAATCGCTCAGCGATTTCAGTGGGCACGCCACGACTTTCCAGATAGAAGACTTGTTCTTCGTCTACCGGACCAACCGTGGATGCGTGGCTGCACTTGACATCGTTGGTTTCGATTTCGAGATTGGGAACCGACTCGGCCCACGCAGTGTCAGAAAGCTTCAGATTGCGATTGGTTTGGAAGGCGTTCGTGCCCCGTGCGTCTTTCTCGACACGAATGAGGCCGGTGTAGATCGAGCGGGAATGCCCGCCAACGGCGCCCTTGAACAGAAGGTTCGAGTTCGTGTCGGGCGCTGCATGGTGCTGAAAGGTTCGGAAATCGAGCGTTTGCGAGTCGGTGCCGAAGTACACGGCGCTGAGATTGCCTGTTGCCCCTCGGCCGAGGAGTTCGCAATCGGTGCGCATGCGGCCGTAGTCGCAACCAAGGCCGGCATGGGATGAGTTCAGTGTTCCGTCATTGAGCACTCGACTGACCTGCGAAGCGATCTGCCAAACACCCGGCCCGCGCATTTGCACGTTGCCGTAGGACAAGCGTCCGGCGCGATCGACATCGAGTTCAACAAGCGGCGAAACAAATGCAGCGATATCGGCTGACCCGTGCCAGTCGAGAACGCGCACGTCGGCATCGGCACCTACACGAACAACAAGGCGCGGATACACCGCCGCACCGTCAAGATCGACCCAGTCGATGATTGCAACTGGCGCTTCGACAGTGACGCCGGCCGGAACATGCACGAGCACGCCATCGAGGAAGTTGGCATCGTTGAGCCGGCCGAACACATCGGGACCGCCATCGGCGACAACGCCGAGCGAAGTCTGTGCATCGGGGCCGTCGACGAGCGAGCCGACATACACACCCTTCGCTACAAGCGCTTCGTCGAGTCGAGCGGCAACAACGGAACCGTTGCGAACCACCACCGCTCCGGAGAGTTGCCCGAGCGAATCAAGCAACGCAGCCGCTTCGGCGGGAACACCCTCGGATCGATCGCTGACGGTGGCCCATTGGTTCAGATCGACATCGGCGACGCGGCTGTAGCGCCAGACCTCTTCTTCGGAAGAAGGCATGGCGAACTGGTCCGTATGGACGGCCGCGGAACGTCGATCAACAAGCCATTGGGGGGAAGACACAGGAATAATCCTACCCGCATAGGAGAAATTCCGGCCAGTTTATGAGCGGCGAAATTTCCTCTTGAGTCGGCCTAGTGGGCTGTTGGCCTTCTTCTCTTGGGCAGCGAATTCCGCCAGGATCTCGGGGCCCACCGCATTCACGATGTCCTCGGCCTCGTCAAGCAACTCCGCGATGCCCTCGCCCGCTGGTTCAGGTGGCGTCGGCGGAATGATCAGCGAACCGTGCTGCCAGTCAACATCAGCCAGACGGCGCTCGTAGCTCGGGCAGTTCTCTGGACATCGCCAAGGAGCCTCTGGCGCCAAGTCGAGATTACATTTCCGCACCGTCTCGCCATTGGCATACGAGCGACTTTCGAACTGCTTGCATTCCTCACGCATCGGCATGGCAACAGTGTTTCATTCGAGCGTCAGGAATCCAACGCGAGGCCGAGATCAGGCTGACGCCGAAGCCTCCAACGCGCAGCTGAAACTACTGCAGTCGCCCCCAACAGTGCGGCGAGGAGCGTGCACACGAGACTCACCGGGGTCACCGAGTCACCCAACAGCAACACGCCACCAAGAGCGGTGAACAACGCGTTGATTTGAGAACTCGCGGCAACCGCCGTGACTCCAGCCGCTGGCAGCGCTGCGGTTCGCAACACGCGACCAATCGTTCCGAACAAAGCGACGGCAAGCGCGGCGCCGAGCGCGCCCCAGATCGTCCATGGCTGCTGCAGTGTTCCAAAAATGAGACCAAGCGGTAAAAGAATGATTGAACCGCTGATCATCGTCGACGAAACGATTGCCGTGGGATTCAGACCATCTTCGACTGCAAGTTCCGAGGTACGCAGACCGAAGACTTCAATCGCAACGAATGCGACTGCAATCGCTGCTCCGGCCCATGTCACGGAGTCGACACCGTCTCCCCCAGCGGCGACCGTGAGCCCGATGATTGCGGCAAGCGAAGAACCCAGCGCCGCGAACGTTGAAAATCGACCAGCACGATCACGCACCAACAATGCAACTGCTGGCGTGCATGCGAGCGCGAGACCAGCAAGCGGACCATCGAGTGTCCGGAACATCGTTCCGGCCGCAACAAGCCCGACCACCTGAACCGCGACGGCAATTCGGCCCGATCGAACTCGCAACGGGTCCTTCCAAGAGCCGGCACCCTGTCGACGAGCAATTACCACCGCGACGAGCGCACCTAAGGCAACGCGGAATCCGACGATGCCGATGGCAGGACCGCTGCCGTAGCGCCACGCGATATTGCAGCCGGCAAACAGGACCGACGAAATGAGAACGTCAGCAACAGCGCGATGTTCGCGCCGTTCAGTCAGATGTGTTTCGTTCGCGTCGATGACGTGAGCGTATGGCAGTCGAACTAGCCGACTGAGCCTTCCATCTGCAGTTCAATGAGACGGCTCCACTCGACCGCATATTCCATTGGCAGCGTGCGAGTGATCGGCTCAATGAAACCGTTCACAACCATTCCCATGGCCTGTTCAGACGAAAGACC
Source organism: Microthrixaceae bacterium (assembly GCA_947455015.1). GTDB lineage: Bacteria > Actinomycetota > Acidimicrobiia > Acidimicrobiales > Acidimicrobilacustridaceae > Acidimicrobilacustris. The sequence continues at coordinate 10,303 of CANGMY010000007.1, forward strand.
GCGGCTCATGAGATAAAAGAGCTGTTCGTCGGCAACCTTCGAGACCGTTGCTTCGTGGCCGATGACGGCATCGCCCGAACCGATTTCCATATACGGGAATGTGTCGGAAATTGATTCGTCATCGAGGATGAGTGCGTCACACTGCACGTGGCTCTTGCAGCCGTAGGCATCGTCTTCGACACGGATCAGACCGCGGTACGAAGTGCGGCCGCCATCTTTCGAAATCGACTTTGAAACGATTTTCGAGGTGGTCTCGGGCGCAGCGTGCACCATCTTTGAACCGGTGTCTTGGTGCTGACCAGGCCCGGCGTAGGCAACGGAAAGAACCTCGCCCGACGCCTTGGGGCCGACAAGCCATACAGCCGGGTACTTCATGGTGAGACGTGAACCAATGTTTCCGTCGATCCATTCCATGTGGCCTTCGGCTTCAACACGAGCACGCTTGGTGACGAGGTTGAACACGTTGTTCGACCAGTTCTGAATGGTTGTGTACGTAACGCGTGCGCTGGGCTTCACGACAATTTCAACAACTGCTGAGTGAAGCGAATCAGACGTGTACACCGGCGCCGAACAACCTTCGATGTAATGAACCTGGCTGCCTTCGTCGGCGATGATCAGTGTGCGTTCGAACTGACCCATGTTTTCCGCGTTGATGCGGAAGTAGGCCTGCAGTGGCATTTCGACTGAAACGCCTGGTGGGACATAAATGAACGAGCCACCTGACCACACTGCGGAGTTGAGAGCGGAGAACTTGTTGTCGTTCGACGGAATGACGGTGCCGAAGTAGGCACGAACGATTTCGGGATGCTCACGAAGAGCAGTGTCCATGTCGGTGAAGATGACGCCTTGTGCTTCAAGATCTTCACGGTTCTTGTGGTACACGACTTCGGATTCATACTGCGCGGTAACGCCGGCGAGGTACTTACGCTCTGCTTCGGGGATTCCGAGCTTCTCGTAGGTTTCCTTCACTGAATCGGGAAGTTCGTCCCACGCATCGACCTGATGGTCGGTCGGCTTGATGTAATAAAAAATGTCGTCGAAGAAAATCTCGGACATGTCGCCGCCCCAGTTGGGCATTGGACGCTTAAGGAATTGGGCGTAGGACTTGAGGCGGTAATCGCGCATCCAGTCGGGCTCGCCCTTCATCCACGACATCTCTTTGATGATGTTTTCGTCGAGGCCGCGCTTGGGCTTAAAGACGTAGTCCTCAGCGTCGCTCCAGCCGAGTTTGTAGCGGCCGAGGTCAAGATCAAGTTCGGTGCTGGCCATGAGGATTCTCCGGGAGGATCGACGGGGGGATTTCTCCTATGGCGATAGTAACAAATACCCCCACCCAATCCACCCCTTGGGCCGGGATTCCCTGCGGTGTCCCTAGATCTGAGCGAATGAGGCCTTCAAGCGAGCGAACCCCTCGTCGAGCCCAACTGAGGGCGCCCACCCCAGGACCCGCCGGGTCTCACGCTGGTCAAACCAGTGGGCCACCGATAGTTGGCGGGCAGCGAAGTGTGTAAGGGGCGGCTCGGACCCAAGCCACACCCGGTCGAGAACGGAACCGAGAAAGCCAGCGATCGGCGCCGGAACTGATCGTGGCATTTGGTCGATACCCGCAGCGTCGAGGATGGATGCGACCAGATCGCGAAGTGGCCGTGGTTCTCCGCCGGTGATGATGAGCGGTTTCGTGGTCGCTTCATCACCAGCGACACAGTGATCGAGCCCGGCGACAATTCCCGACGCCGCATCGTCGAGGTAGGTGGTGTCGACGAGCGACCGTCCCCCATCGGGCAGAACCAATTTTCCGGCACGCGCACGATCGATGATTCGGCCGATGAGTTGTGTATCTCCCGGCCCCCACACCAGATGCGGCCGAAGGATCACCGTTGGAACAACTGATTCGAATCGCACAACATTTTCAGCGAGCGCTTTTGATCGGGCGTAGCCGTCGCTCCCTGAGTAATCGGCAGCGAGAGCTGCCACACCAACGCTTGCCTGATCATGAAACGCAACTGATGGACTTGAGATGTAAACGAATCGCCCACCGGTCGCAGCGGCGAGAGCATTCCGAGTTCCGTCCACGTTGATCGCCAGCATGTCAGTCCATGGCGCTTTCGGCGCCACGAGTGCAGCGAGATGCACAACAGCATCGGCGCTACCGGCGGCAGCGCAGACCGCCGCCCGATCACGAATGTCACCGAGTACGTCGACTGCTCGTGAACCAGATGCGCTGCGCTGGAAGCAGGTGACGTCGTCGCCTCGCGCAACGAGGAGGTTTGCCACAGAGCGACCAAGGAGGCTTGATCCGCCAGTGACCAGAACCTTCATCGACCGGCCAGGAATTCCGCTGCCGAAATCGCGAGAACTTCGCGTTTGATCTTCGACTGATGGCGAATGTCGACGGGAAGTTCACCTTCCAAGACTGCAGCGATCTCGAAAACAGAACATTGCCGAACCTGCGCTGTGGTCTCGGTACTAGCGAGCCGCAGTTTTCCGTCCGCCTGAATCACAACCGCGATCACCTGCGTGCCGACAGGGCCAACTCCTACCGCAGCAACCTGACGGCCGAGTTCGGCCGAGAGCGGGTCTTCAACGAGAACGCTCGGAACCGTTTGTGTCGCGAGGAATAGTGCATGTTGCACCCGACCGAGCTGGTGAAGGTCGCCATTGACGTCGACCAAACCAAGATCGCCAGAGCGATGAAAACGCCGACCAGTCAGCATGACTTCCGACCGATGCTCAGTTCCCCACTGCTGTTCATAACCGTCGAACATCCACGGTGCATGCACAGCGAGTTCGCCCCATTGACCGTTCGCGACCGGCAGAGGATTCGACTCATCGAGCGAAAGCACCAGAACCTGAGCTCTGGCAAGAGGTGTTCCGGTGTTGGTCCCATCGGTTACCGGTGCCGTTGCGCCAACGCCATCGGTAATTGGCATGGCTTCGGTCATTCCCCACGGTGACCGGACATCTGCCCTCGTGATCGAGGCGATGGATGCCGCCAATTCGGTGGAGATGGGCGCGCCAGCAAGCATCACAAGGCGTAGCTGCACGGTCCTGCCCGCTGCGGTTTCAACAATGCGGCGAGCCGAAGCTGGCGAGAGCCACGCCACGTCGACATCGGACGACTCGACGACATGAGCCAAACGATCGAAATCGAGTTCCGAAGGTTTGGTGACATCGATATCTGGGAGAACACAGGGAACACCAAGTGCAGGGCCCAGCAAGATAAACGGCGCAAAAGAAGTGAGGAATCCGCGTTCAGGCGACATCGTGAATGAGTCGACGATGACATCTCGTTGTAGAGCCAATGCCCCATGCCGATAGCGAACGGGCTTTGCCGGACCAGTTGAACCGGATGTGTGCACTATCGCTGCATCGAACTCTGGTCGCAGTTCCGGAAGTTTCGTTGCGGTTGATGAACGATGCGTTGCCAAAGAAACCGCATGCGGAAATCGAGTGGTACAGATCATGCGTGCGCCGGGAGCCCATCCCAATGGCTTTGCTGCAGCGAGAGTTTTCGTCGTGCCGAATACCCACGTTGGGTTCGCTCCACGCAGAACAGTTCGCAGGCCGCGCGCGCCGAGACCGCTATCAGCGACGACCAGCACTCCGCCCGCGAGCCACACTCCAAATGCAGCGGCGAGGAGGTCTGAACTCGGAGGTACGAGCATGGCGACCCGGTCGCCGACTTCGAGACCGGCCTGCACCAACATGCGAGCGGTGGAGGTTGCGTCGTGTGCAAGCGATTTCCAGGTAACAGCGCCAACTCGATCAGTAAATGCTGGCGTGACATCCGACGATCGCTCCATTAGCCCGTTAGTAATCGCAACAAAAGTTTGGGCGGGAACGATGTCTTGAGCTGATTCAGCAGGCGCAGCGCCAGATCCAAGAACATTGTTGAGCCAAACCGATGCAACGGCTGCCATTGGCTCGTCGAGCGGAACGAGATGTGCAGCCTCAGGGAACCGATGAACATCAGCATGCGGAGCTCGATGCAATAGATCGGCCAAGAAGCGATCGTGGAACACGAGATCGCGGCCGCCCCATACCAACAAGAGCGGAACATCAAGGTTCGAAAGGTTGTCGGCCGACTTCTGCAGCGCGCTCCACGAAATATCTTTTTCAGAGAGCGGAATATCAGCAACAAAATCCGCGACCGCTTTACGCCGAACTGCAGATCGATAAGGGGCACGCAGCGCGTCTCGGTGCTGCTTGTTTGTCATTGCCGCGGTTCCGCCTACGAACGCAGATGTCCGGCGACAGATCAGGTCAACGAAGCGACGCGCCGTTGAGATAAGCGGCGGCATTGGTGTCCGCGCCGGGAGCCCAACGCCGGTATTGCCAAGAATCACGGCCTGAACTTCAAGCGACGAAAGAGCTCCGAGCGCAACCGGACCGCCCCAGTCGTGGGCGGCAAGGACCAGCGGGCCAGACGTGTGCTGTTCGCAGAATGCAACGAGTTCGAGAACGCGGGTCTCAAGCGTCCGCGATGTCGAACGTTCCGACCAACCCATACCGGTTTGATCGACGGCGATGACTCGCCACTCAGTGCTCAGTGTTTCAAGGAAACCTTTCCAGAGATACCCCCAAGTTGGGTTGCCATGAACACAGACAATCGTTCCGCGTTCACCGGCACCCGTGTCGAGAATGCTCCACTCGACATCGGCAACGTCGGGACGCTGAATCCGCACCTTTCGATGCCACGCCGGATTGATCCCCCACTTTTCCCAGTCAATGGCGGACGGGGTGTCGATCGACAAGGCCGACTACCAAACCAGTTCGGCGACTGAACAGTTCAACCCTGATCCGATGCCCATAAGTAGGACACGATCCCCCGTCGACAAACGATCTGCGGTAACCGAGAGCGTGTACGGAACGGCAGCGGGGCCGATGTTTCCGAATTCGGGATAGGTAAGGGGAACACGAGCGGCATCGATCGACAGCAACTCGCAAAGTTTTGTGGTGTGGACAGCAGACACCTGATGAAGGATGTACGTGTCACAGTTCGACCACTGCCAACCCTCGGCAAGCGCATCGTTGAACGTGGCTTCAGCGAGATCAAGGCCGGATTCAAGGAGCGCTGCGGTGTCGGTGCGCATCTCGTCAAGATCGCCGACACAAAGGTCGTGATATTTCGTTGCGGCTCGGGTAACGCCACCGAGGAATTGATGCGAACCGGGCTTCGGTCCACCCATCACCATCGCTGCTGCACCAGAACCAAGCGTGAGCGACGCGAACTGGTCGAAGACATCGGTAAGGGTTGACGAAGGGTCTTGCAGCCGAGCGATGGTCTGCGTCTGCGGTTGGCGGCTTCCTTCACCATCGACGATGAGCACAACCTTTACCTGACCGGCATCAATCATCGATGACGCAATCGTCATCGCATTAATAAAGCCCAAGCATGCATTACCAAGATCGAAGTTCATCGCGTTTGGCGAGAGGCCCAAACGGTTGTGCACCGCACACGCAATGCTCGGTTCGAGATGGTGCTTGCATACCGAGGTCGAGATCAGAAGATCGACTTCGCCCGGCGCAACTCCGGCCTGTTCAAGCGCAAGGGCGCCTGCACGAGCGGCAGCATCGTCGAACGTGACATCTTCGGGCCACCAACGGCGAGCCTTAATGCCAGCGACTGACTCAAGAAGTCCGGGACGAACGCCGACGCGCTCATAGGTTTCGGAAAGCTGCTCGTCGATCCATGCCGAGGTCACTACCTCGGGAGCATCCACATGCGAGACCGACCACACATGGGATCGAGCGAACGTAACCGGAGAACTCACCCGTGCAGCCTAGGGCCCGATTCGCCGGTTCAGAGTTCGATCAGCCCAAGAGGGCTGGGGCAAGGCGTTGCCACGTCTCCATGGGGATCGAAGTGCCGTCCGCAGGCAGCACCTGGATGCAGACATGATCGGCCCCGGCATCATGGTGGGCTTTGACTCGATCGGAAATTGCCCCTTCGTCGCCCCACGCGACAATCGCGTCCACGAGACGATCTGAACCGCCATCGACGATGTCTGCGTCGGTGAATCCGAAGCGCTTCAAGTTATTCGTGTAATTGGGCAGCGTCAGATACATCGCCATGTGGCCACGTGCGATCTCGCGCGCTTTTGTCGGATCGGATTCGAGTACGACTGCTTGTTCGGGGCACAACCAACCGCGATCGCCCATGACTTCACGGGCAAATGTCGTGTGCTCGACAGGAATGAAATAGGGATGCGCACCTTGCGTGCGCTCTGCGGCAAGTTCAAGCATCTTCGGCCCAAGCGCAGCGAGAACTTTCTGGGGCGCAGCTGACGCCGGCGAAGCTGTGAACAAACCGTTGTCCATAGCGTCGAGGTACGACTTCATTGCAGAGAACGGTTTTGAATAGTCGTGGCCACGAAGCCCCGACACCATGACCTCGTGACTCACACCGAGACCGAGGAGGAAGCGGCCAGGGAACGCTTCGGAAACGGTGTTCCATGCAGAATTCGCACATAACGCGTCGCGAGCGTAAATCGATGCGATACCCGTTGCGACAACCATCTTCTTTGTGCCGGCGAGAAGAAGAGTGGAACTCACAAACGATTCACGTCCGATCATCTCCGGGATCCAAAGTGCCCCGTACCCGAGTTCCTCAATTTCTGCAGCAATTTCCTGCGCCTGAGACGAAGGAACAAGATCAAGTTGATAGGCCCACAGGCCAACGCGTCCAAGATTCATGAACTCACCCTAGGCAACGACAGTCAGACGAGGCGAGGCCGGCCCTAGAGTTGAAACGTGCAGACAAATCCAGTCGAATCGGCAACCGAGGGCCCTCCCCCGCCACCTGCCGGAACGACGCGTGTTCGCCGACGCAGATCAGGGGCTTGGATAGCCGGCGGAATTGCCCTTGCTGGTTGTGTCGCAGTCGGCCTCGTCGACCCAAATACGACTCGCATTTTTCCGACATGCGCATTCAAAGCGACTACGGGCCTCGATTGCCCCGGCTGCGGAATGACACGTGGCCTACACGCTCTTTTGCATGGTGACGTGCTGCGGGCGATGAGCCACAACCTTCTCCTCATTGTCATTCTCGCGACGTCAGCTGTTTGGTTCGCCTGGAATGCAGTCGCTCGGCGTATCGGCAAACGTCAGCTTCATTTCGAATTCAAGCGAAACACCTGGATTGCGATAGGACTCGCAGTTCTGGCGTTTTGGGTAGTTCGAAATCTCCCGTGGGCGCCGTTCAACTGGTTGGGCTCAGACGCGTAAACAGAAATTCAGCAGAATTCGGACACCAACTAGATCATTGAGCAATTGTGTCGAGTTATTTGGTTTGTAACAGCACCGCGTCATCGAAGCGGCAAGGCGGGCTGACGCCAGCCTGACCAAATCCTGCGGCGGTTCCGACGTTATTTGCCTGAAGAGAAAAAACTTTTGTGACGCGACCCACAGAAGCCCATGCGTTCGCGCCATGGACGCGCAATTCGACCGAAACTTTCGGCGTCGCCGGATCTTCGACGGTTCCGAGAGTCTTCGGTTCTCCATCCAAAACTTGTACAACGTTCCAGAGCAGAAACGGCTTGGCTCGAAGCAGCGCAACGTAATTTTTTTCATCAACGACATTGGCAACAACACCGCAGTAGGAATCACCTTCCACCGTTGCCCTGATTGACGCCTGACGCTCGAGAGAGCCAACGGCAAAATTCATTCCGGAAACCTGATTCGTGGCCTCAAGTGTCGAATTCTTCACGGTCCAATCGCCAGAAAGATTCACCCAAACGACCCCCTCAGGTTGTAGGGAATCCGCCGCGAGCCGACCATCACCAAAGAAGTCCACCGCAACGATTGATGCGCCTGGCCGATCTCGCGTGGGAGAGACAAACCATGATGCAAGCGAGTACGCCATCCAACTCAAAAGAACAATCAACAGTATTGCCAGTGACTTTCCGAGCGAGTTCAGCCCGCCGGCGGCTCCCCGCACTTTCACCATGACAGCTTCATCGCCGGACGCTCGATGAGCCGATAGCTCAGCCATCCGACAAGTAGCGACAACGGAGTTAACGCAGCAATGACGAGCAGGAAGGGCGCGACCCCAGTTCCGTTAGAGAAATGGCTCAGGTAGTACTTGAGAAGGGTGTCATGCCAGAGGTAGAAGCCGTATGAAACAACCCCAACACTCACCATCACCCTCGAGGCAAAAACTCCGACTCGCATCGTTGCCATTTCTCCGATCGTTACTGGAACTAGAACGAAGAACGCTGACAGCCCAAAAAGAACATGAGCATCCTTAGTGCTCGATATCAATGAAGAACCTGAGGATCCGTCGTATCCAACCATCAGGGTAGGCCAAACGTATAGAGCGGCGGCAATAGGCCAGCAAAGAACACGGGATGTCGCCAACCGGAAACGACTGGACATCGAGATCCATCCGAGTCGACGCACCGCAACTATGAGGCTTAGAAACATCCCAACGGCGAACCAATCGAGATAATCAAAAAGCGATGTTAGGAATCGAAAATCGAATGGACGATCACTCGTAACGAATCTCGAATACAACCGCGGGACGGCCAATAACCCGAAGCAAGCCAACGCGACTACGGCTACTCGAATCTGAAGATTTCTGAATCTCTGAGCGATAACCCGAAGCATCGCAGAAAACAACGGAAGAAATACATAGAACGCGACTTCAACCGAAAGAGTCCAAGCGACGGCGAGTCCGATGAAGATGTGAGAAGAATCAAAATAACGCCCTGTCAAGGTGAACAGCCCAAACCGCCCCCCAACCAATGGGCCAATCAAAAGTTCACCAGCAGTGAGCGCAGCCCAGTACGCGGGATAGATCCGCAAGAACCTCCTAGACAAATAGCTCCGTGTCGGTTTTCGCCCTGTGCAAAGAATCACATCTGTGACGAACTCGTTGAAGAGAAGAAAGCCAGAAAGCGCAAAAAAGATCGCAACTGCTATGTCGCCGAATCCGGAGACAGAAAGAGTTAGTGCTCGATTGACACGATCAGAAGCAGGTCCAGATTGTAAAACCGCTGAAGAATGAAAAATCAGAACTAAAAAAGCAGCAGCGCCCCGCACGCCGTCCAAGGACGGGTAGTGCAACAAACGATTCGCAATCTCAACTTGATTTGATTCCGCCACAAGTTCCGCCCGCTATTTGAAACAAAACCCGTCAGTCGATGCGACGCATCTGCGCTTTATAGAACTTCCCGCGTTCGGCATAATCACGAACAGCGATTTCTTGGATGAACGACTGATTCGACCCGACCTCACGCAACTTTGCGGGAATTCCGAGCGCCATCATCCCCGTGGGAACTTCCATACGGTTCGGAACAACAGCATTCGAACCAACGAGTGAGCCAGATCGGACGATTGCTTCGTGAAGAACAACGGAACCATTTCCGACAAGTGAATTGCTTTCGATCGTGCAACCCTCGAGATGAACGATGTGTCCGACTACACAGTCATCGCCAACGATCGTCGGTCGTGTCGGGATGCAGTGAATGACGGTTCCATCTTGAATCGACGTGCGCTCGCCAATGCGAATCCCACCGTTGTCGCCGCGCAGAACTGCGCAGGGCCACACGGTGCTGTCAGCGCCAATGGTTACGTCGCCGATAACAACGGCCTCGGGATGCACCCACGCGTCGGGATGAATATCCGGAACCATGTCGCCCAGCGCGTAGATGGCCATGGCTTAGAACGCCACCCGGCCGTAACCGCCGCGAAAGAACACGAGTGCTCCACCTTCATGCTTCACGTCGAGATCAGTCACTGCACCAACGATGATGTCGTGGTCGCCGCCGTCGAGCACCGAATGAAGATCGCAGTCGATGTACGCGAGCACTCCGTTAATCAGCGGTGCGCCGTTGCCCGAGTGCTTCCAACCGATTTCGGAGAACTTGTCGTCTGACTTTGAACCGAACACTCGGCTCACGTCTTCCTGATCGTCAGCGAGGATGTTCACGCAGAACTTGCCGGCATCACGCAA
>CANGMY010000008.1 GCA_947455015.1 Microthrixaceae bacterium
GACGGAGCGCTGACCATCAACTGATGCAATCGGTGGTTCACCACCTCGGGACTAGCGTTCCCGAGGTGGTGGCACCGCTTGAAGTCGTTACAGAGTCGTCGGATGCCACCAATTCGGGGCGTCTTTCGAAGGCTGAACGCAAGTGGGCGCGGATTGGTGCACTTCTAGGCGTCCTCTTTTTCGTACTTCTCGCAACGTGGGGCCAGCCATGGCACATGTTCGCCAAGGGCCCGTTTTCGACCGATTTCTATGACGCGCAAGCACGCTCAATGGTGCATGGGCACATGGACGTTCCATCGGACGTTGCGCGAATCGAAGGCATAGTCGTCGACGGAAAAGTACAGATCTATTTCGGCGTCGGCCCGGCGTTGATTCGAACTCCGCTCACGGGGTGGACAACGTTCTTTGATCGTCGCCTTTCAATTTTGAGCATGTCGGTTGCCGCGGGAGTACTTGGAATGGCAGCGGCGCGTCTTCTCAAACGCGCACGCGCTCTTGTCAGTGATGCACCTGCAGGAAGACCGTGGTGGTTCGGAGTTATCGCGGCTGGGTCGATCCTCTGCACGCCAGTGCTTTTTTTGGCCGCGAGAGCCATGGTGTACCACGAGGCAATTATCTGGGGATGTGCGGCCGCGGTCGCTGGACTGGATCTTGTGATTCGTTGGTGGAGAGATCCGACACGTCGGCACTTCGTCGAAGCTGTAGCCCTCGCAACGTTTGCGATTTCATGTCGCACAACTTCGGGGCTCGCCCCTGCGGTTGCCATCGGTCTCTTCGGAGTGGTGCTGGCCTTTCGTCGTCGGTGGATCAACGCGGCGATTGTGTTAGCGGGAGCGGTTGTTGCGCTGCTTGGTTTTGTGGCGTTCAACTGGTTGCGATTTCGCTTGCTTACGACGCCGAACTTTTCGAGCCAAGTCTGGTCACAGCAGAATCAGGGTCGACAGGAATTTCTCAAGGCAAACGGTGGTAACCCTCTTGGCTTCCAGTTCGTTCCCACGACGTTTGCTCACTATTTCTCACCCATTGCAATTGGCTGGCAGCGTTTCTTCCCGTTTGTGAACTTTGGATCGCGAGCAACGCCAGTTGGTGATGTGGTGTTCGACGGGATCAAGCCGACGAGTTCCATTGAAGTGAGCGCACCGGTGTTTTTTGTCCTTGCGGTCATCGGAAGTTGGTGGACCGTGGTTCGCGACCGAACTCGCGAGTGGTCAGTTCTTGCGGTGGCTTCAATTGCAGCGTTTGTTCCGACGCTGATGTTCGGAAACATCGTTCATCGCTATTTGGTGGACTTTGTTCCCGCGGTAGTGGTTTTGGCATGCCCCGCTGTTTGGGTTGTTGCGCGCCGTGTCGAACGAGGAAAAGCACGAACAAGGAACGCGCTTCTTGTGCTGGCAGTGATCGTGTCTCTCGTAGGTATGTGGGTACAGGTGGGTGCGGCGATCGAAACTCGGGCATTCGTGATGCAACCAACGCAGTCGGAGACGAATGCTCTCGTGTCATTGCAAAATTCGATTGATCAACAATTTTTTGATAGCGCGCCATCAACACTGCAGCAGGTGAGTGCTGATGCTCTTCCGACTGAAGGAATCTCCGACGGATCGCTCGTCATTCTCGACGACTGCGCCGGTTTGTATTACTTCAATGGCACAAATTGGCAGGTTGTCGAGCGAAAGGTAGGAGGCGGACGACGTTTCGTTCTCACCGGCACAATCGATGATGCGCCGAAACCGATACTTCAGGGATCTCGCTGGACACTCAGCGGCCGCCGTACGCCAGACGGCGTGGTTTTTGTTTATGAATCAAGCAACGGTCGGCGAGACGAATCGGAACCGGTCCAACTCCCCGAGGGCCTACTCACCTTCGATGCGGTAGCGGACCAAGCACAAATTTCCACGATCTCTCTCACGCACGAGGGTTCCACGGTCTTTACCGACTTCGCCTTGGGCGCGTCGAAGGCGCGACCAGGTGCTGGTTGGACCTCGACTCTCGGATCGGCGCCTCTCTGCGAATCGTTTCTCGCCCGACTTGAGAACTGAATCGAACCTCGTCGGGACTAGCGTTTCTCAGGTGGTGGCACCGGTCGCAAATGTCGAGAACTCGCTTGAAAGTGGCGATGCCGGGGGGCTCACGAACGCCGAGCGCAAGTGGGCTCGCACGGGAACGCTTGTTGCCGTCGTTGTCTTCTGGCTGATCGCAACCTGTCTTCAGCCTTGGAATCTCTTCGACAAAGGCCCGTACACCACCGACTTCTATGACGCTCAGGCCCGCGCACTTTCACATGGACATCTCGATGTTCCGGCGAACGTTGCTGGCATCGAAGGTTTTGAAATCGATGGCAAGACCCAGATCTATTTCGGCATCGGACCGGCGATCATGCGGTTGCCGTTCTCTGGAGTTTCCAGCGTCTTCGACCGACGCCTCTCGTTACTGAGCGAACTCCTGGCGCTGAGTGTGCTCGGCCTCGCTGCAGCGCGATTGCTCAAGCGAGCCAAGTCGTTGGTGACCAATGCTCCCGAGGGCGCTGCGTGGTGGTTTGGCGCATTCGCCGCTGTGGCCACACTTGGGACACCGCTGCTTTTCTTCTCATCTCGCGCGCTCGTGTATCACGAGGCGGAATTGTGGGGCGCCGCAGCTGGTTTGGCGGGCCTTGATCTCGTCATTCGCTGGTGGAGAGTCCCGACACGACGTCATCTCATTGAAGCCGTTGCGCTGGCGACGTTCGCGTTGGCGTGCCGGCCTTCTTCCGGTGCTGGTCCTGCGTTGGCATTGGGTCTCTTTGGACTGGCAATTGCCTGGAAACGGCAATGGAAACGTTCGCTGATTGTGCTTTTAGGCGCGGCGATTCCGTTTTTCGGGTTTGCACTCGTCAACTGGTTGCGCTTCCGATCAGCTTCGGACGTTCCGTTCCCAGTGCAGGTCTTTTCGAAATTCAATACCGATCGTCAGGCAGCACTCGCGGCCAACAACGGAAGTCTCTTCGGGCTCAAGTTCGTTCCCACGAACGTTGCTCGGTATTTCTCACCACTCGCGTTCCAATGGGATCGACTCTTCCCGTTTGTGACCTGGCCGGCAAAGGCCACTGTTCTTGGTAATGCCCGCTTCGACACGATTGATCACACCGGGTCATTCCCCACAAGCGCACCTTTGCTTTTCCTGTTTGGTTTGGTGGGCGCGTGGTGGACGATTGTCCGCGACAAAACCCGTCAGTGGTCGGCGATTGCGGTGGCGGCAATCGTGGCGACAACGAGCACGTTTACGTTCGGCTACCTCGCTCATCGTTATCTCGCCGATTTGGTTCCGGTGTTTGTCGTGCTTGCGGCTCCGGGAGTTTGGATCGTCGCTCGTCATGCAAAGACATGGCGAAACTGGATTCGTCGAACGGTTGTTGTCGCAATGGCGCTTTTGTTCGCCTTCGGTTTCTGGAATCAACTCGGGCTCGCCATAACTGCGAGGGCATTCTCGATTCTTCCGAGCGAATCGGGTGCTCGTTCATTCGCCGAATTTCAATACGAACTCGATGACATGTACGTCGGTGGAAGTGCGCCAGCGGTGATCTACAGCAGAGACGGCCAACTTCCATCGGGTGTTGCGCCGGGGACGATTGTGATCATGGGTGATTGCGACGCCGTGTATCGAACGGATGGGTATGGCTGGGGCCCGCTTGAACGTCGAATCGGGACGATTTACGCCTACCGACTCACCGGTTCTATCGGTTCTGCAGACCAAGTCATTCTTTCCAATCCAGATTGGAAACTGCACGCGTTGCGCACGACCGATGGTGTCGTATTCCGCTGGGAGTACGGCAATGGAAATGTTGAAGAATCCGTGCCGGTGAAACTCTCCGACGGACCAAGCACATTCGACGTGGTCTTTGATCCACTTCCACTCGGAACGGGGCGCGTTGTGGTGAATGGAGCAAGCGTTGTTGGTGCTCCAGTCAGGAGTACTTCCGATTTCGTGGTTGCTCCGGAATGGAAGTCATCGGCACGAGGCTCGGCTTCGTTCTGCCAGAAACTGGATGCTCGTCGTTCTAACGATTCCAGGCCGTCATAGGGAACATGTCGACAAGCACAGGAATGTTTACGAACAGCAACACGACCATGAGTGCCGAGCAACTGATGACGGCCGCCATAAGTCCGCGTTCTTTGTAGAGCTTTTCCGGATGTTCGACTGGGCTTGATGATTGAAACGCGAGCTTGAAATAGATGGCCATGATGAGCGCCACAAACGGGAACGACAGGATCAGTTCGATTCGGTAGCGCTGAACAAATGCACCAAAAAACAACATCGCTGACGCGGCGTAGAACATGATCGAAACGAGCAAACGCTGTTCGTTGTAGACCGCGAATGATTTCCGATAGCGAATCTGCTCTTCGCGCTGATCCGCCATATCGCGATATTCGGCAAATCGTTTGAGCCCCATGAAGAAGCAGCCGATCATCCAGTAGGAGATGAGCAGCGAAACCGGCGGCACGGGACTCTGGGGAACCATGTACCAACCCACGAGCATGCGCAGTGGGTTGTTAATCGATTCAGTAAGGACATCGAGATACGGAACGTCCTTCGTTCGCACCGGAGGGATGTTGTAGGCGCAACCGGCAATCCACAGACCTGCGAGTGAGAGCGTGAGTGGAACGCTGACAAGTGCACCAAGACCGAGGCCAATGACCATCAACGCGATCCACTCGACGTAGGCGATCTTGATGTTGACCAGTCCCGAGGGAACCGGGCGATTCTTCTTCAGTGGGTGATGAAGGTCGAAGGGTGCATCAAGCACCTCGTTGATCACGTAGTTGCTCGAGGCAATGAGGCAGACCGCGGCCATCCCGATGATGAAGTTCCGAAGCAGGCTCGACCATTCGACGCTTTCCTGGGAACTGATCGCCACCACGATCCCGGGCAGAACGAACACGTTCTTGAACCAGTGATCGACCCGCATAATGCGGATGTAGGGCATAACCCGGTGAACGCCGGTTGGGCGGGGGGCGGCGGTCATCATCGTGCTGAGCCTAGACAGCGGGGTTCGATCGCTCGGATCCTTCCGCAGCGCTTGAAATCGGGTGGGGCCGGGTGAAACGCCAACGGGTAGTGTTTCCCGGTTCCCATGCAGTGCCATTGAGGAGTTCACCGTGCCAGCAACCGTCGTCGTCGGAACCCAGTGGGGTGACGAGGGGAAGGGCAAGTTCACCGACCTGTTCGCCCGCGATCAACATCTCGTCGTCCGCTATCAGGGCGGTCATAACGCAGGCCACACCCTCGTGGTCGATGGCGAGTCCTTCAAGCTGCAGTTGGTACCAAGCGGCATCCTTTACCCGCACATCGTTCCGGTCATCGGCAACGGTGTCGTTGTCGATCCTCGCGTGCTCATCGCTGAACTCGACATGCTCGAAGGCAAGGGCGTCGATACCTCGAAGCTCAAGATCAGCGGCAACGCGCATTTGATCCTCCCGTATCACCAGGAACTCGACAAGCTCACCGAGCGTCGCCTCGGCAAGAACAAGGTGGGCACGACCAAGCGCGGTATTGGCCCGGCCTATGCCGACAAAGCAGCCCGCGTTGGTCTGCGTGTGCAGGATCTTCTTGATCCGAAAATCTTCCGCGAGAAGCTCGATGTTGCGCTCAAAGAGAAGAACGCGATTTTTGCCAAGGTGTTCAATCAGCTTCCGCTCGATGGCGACGCAATTGCTGCCGAATACCTCGATGTTTGTGCGCCGCGCCTGGCGCCGATGATCACCGATTCGGTGAATCTCATTCATGAATCACTTGAAGCAGGCGAAAACGTTCTGCTCGAAGGTGCACAGGCCACGTTCCTTGATCTCGATCACGGCACCTACCCGTTTGTGACGTCATCGAATCCGGTTGCTGGCGGCGCTTGCACTGGTGCCGGTATTGGTCCTCGTTATATCGACCGTGTTGTTGGTATTGCTAAGGCGTACACAACTCGCGTTGGTTCCGGACCGTTCCCGACCGAGCTCACCGACGAAATTGGCGACGCGCTGATCGACATCGGTCATGAGTACGGAACGAACACCGGCCGTCGTCGCCGCACCGGTTGGTGCGATGCGGTGATGCTGCGTCACTCGGTGCGTTTGAATTCGCTGTCGGAAATCGCGCTTACAAAACTTGATGTGTTCGACACGTTCGATTCGATCAAGGTGTGCGTCGCTTACGAACTCAATGGCGAAACGTTCACGCATCTTCCGTATCATCAGTCGGTGCTGCACGAAGTCACGCCGGTGTACGCAGAGTTCCCCGGTTGGAAGACCGACATTTCTGGCGTGACATCACGTGATGATCTTCCCAAGGAAGCATTCGATTACGTGTCGTTCTTGCAGGATCAGATCGGTGTACCGATTGGGCTTGTTGGCGTTGGTCCGGGGCGCGATCAGTACTTGAACTTCACCCTCTGATGAAGGTTTGCGTCGTTGGTTCCGGTGGTCGCGAGCACGCGCTTGCCACGGTGCTGCGTCGCCATCACGAGGTTGTGGTTACGCCGGGTAACCCCGGCATTCCCGGTTCGGTCGCTACGCCTGCAACGGAAATTGACGCTGATCTCTATGTGATTGGTCCCGAAGCGCCACTTGTTGCTGGTCTTGCTGATGAACTGCGCGCTGCAGGCAAGTTGGTGTTCGGCCCAGGGGCTGACGGGGCACGTCTCGAAGGCTCGAAAGCGTGGATGAAAGAGGTTCTTGTAGCGGCCGGTGTTCCCACCGCACGCCATGGCACCTTCACCGAAGCCGAACCAGCATTCGCTTTCCTAGAAACACTTGATGGGTTGTATGTGGTGAAGACCGACGGACTCGCAGCCGGCAAAGGCGTCATCGTTACAACATCGCTCGAAGAAGCTCGCGCTGCGGTTCTCGACTATCTCTCTGGCGACGCATTCGGCGATGCCGGTCGCACCCTTGTGATTGAAGAAGGTCTGACCGGCCCCGAGGTTTCTGTGCTCGCCATTTGTGACGGAACCAATGCAGTTGCGCTCGCGCCCGCGCAGGATTTCAAACGCGTTGGCAATGGTGATGCTGGACCAAACACCGGTGGCATGGGTGCGTACTCGCCGGTTCCCGTTGCGGATCAATCAGTGATTGATGCCGTGATGAACGATGGCGTACTGCCGACCCTCGCCTATTTGCGTTCGATTGGCATTGATTACCGCGGTGTTCTTTATGCCGGTCTCATGCTCACGCCGAATGGTCCGAAAATGCTCGAATACAACGTGCGTTTCGGTGATCCGGAAACGCAGGTCGTACTTCCTCGACTCACCAGCGATCTTGGCGAACTGCTGGCATCAGCCGCTGCAGGCCAACTCGGCGCAGCACCAACCTTCGACGATGGCGCAGCCGTCACCGTCGTGTGCGCAGCGGAGGGTTACCCGCGCGATGTTCGCACCGGCGATGTGATCGAAGGTCTTGACGACGTGCAATCAGTTGCTGGCGCAACGGTGTTTTGTGCCGGAGTTGGCGCAAACGATCAGGGTCAACTCGTTACCGCTGGTGGCCGAGTGCTTACCGTGACTGGTCAGGGTGCCACTCTTACCGAAGCCCGGCAGACTGCGTATGACGCGGTCAGCAAGATTTCCTGGCCCGGATTGCACCATCGAAACGACATTGCTTCGGCCGCCGCGGCCGCTACCAACGGAGGATCCCGATGAAGGTTGCTGTTCTTATGGGCTCGCCCAATGACCGCGACAAGATGCAAGGAGCGGCCGACACGCTTGAAGCATTCGGTATTGAGGCTGACGTGCACGTGATGTCCGCACACCGCAATCCCGCTGAAGTGACGGCATTGGCCACCACAGCTCGCGAAAACGGTTACGTCGCATTCATCTGTGGAGCGGGTATGGCTGCACATCTCGCCGGTGTCGTTGCCGCACACACCACGCTTCCAGTTGTTGGAGTGCCGCTTTCCGGTGGCGCAATTAATGGTGTTGATGCGCTGTATTCCACGGTGCAAATGCCTCGTGGTATTCCGGTGGCAACTGTTGCCATCGATGGTTCAGTGAACGCAGCGCTTCTCGTTGTCGAGATGCTCGCAATCTCCGACACCGATCTTCAGGCCAAGTTGCTTGAAGATCGCGCCCGCCGCGCGAACCCCTGAACCATACGTTTGGTCGACCGTTGACCGGTCACGGTGAGCCCAGTATGGTGACGCATGTCACTCAGCGGGGGGTGACTTTGGGGCGGAGGTTGTGGTTGTGGGGCGGAAGTTACGGCTTAGCGTGGTTGGTGTTTTGACGTTGGCGGTTTTGGTGGTGGGTTTGCCGTTGGTGTTGGTGGATGGGGGTGTGTCGTCAGCTGGTGCGGCGGGGGTTGGGGGTTCTGGCTGGGTGGATCCGGGATTACCGGTTTCGGAGATTCCGGAGCCGGTTGTGGCGGGTCATTTGGTGGACGGGTATGTGTCGCCTTCGGCGTCGTTTCCTGATCCGTCGGTTGGAATTGTGCACGACTCTTCTCGTGTCCGTGAGATTGTCGAAGCGCGGACGGCGTCATCGGAGCGTTGGTTAAACGTTGATGGGTCGTTCACTGAAGTGGTGCATTCGGAGCCGGTGTTTTATCGGCCGGCGGGTTCGTCGGTGTTCGTTCCGATTGATGGACGGGTTGTTGCCGATTCTGTATGGCCTGGTTGGTTTCGTAATGCCGGCAATTCGTGGTCGGTGTGGTTTGGGCCTTTGGTGTCGTCGGGTAGTGGTGCTTCCGGTGGAGTGGTGACCTCGGCAAATGGTGTGGTGGTGGCTTCGGCGCCGGTGTCGTCAATGTCTGGACGAATTGATCCGGAGGTCAATAGTGATGCGGGTGTGGTGACCTATCGCAACGTGTGGCCCAATGTGGATGTTCGCTACTCGGTGCGATCTATTGGCGTCAAAGAAGACCTTGTCGTGACTGGTCCGATTTCGCAGTCATCGTTTCCGTTCTCGGTGTCTGGCTCAGGGCTGTTAGGGCCGAGCGGCGACGGGGGCGTGCGTGTGGTTGGTTCGGATGACGTGTCGATCGCAGCACCATCAGTATCGGCTCGTGATGGTGCTGATGTGACTGGTGAGGCCCATCCGGAATTGGAAGTGGAGGGGCCGATCGGGTCGGTGCAGTCGTTGCGTCTTGTCGTAGATCGATCGTGGTTGCTCTCGCAGCAGTCCGCAGCGTTTCCTCTTGTAATCGACCCAACATTGCTGATTGGCGCGTCGTCATGGGCGTCGTATGGGTCAACGCCAGGATATTTCTGTGACACGTCATGTGGTCATCGCGTGGGCAACGCAATGGCCGGTGGTGACATGGTGTGGCGGTCGTTGGCGTACTTTCCATACGAGTCAGTGTTTGTTTATGGAAAGAAAGTTGTTTCGGCAACGTTGAACTTGAGTCGAAATACCGCGGTCGCGGGCACCCCGAATGGGTACAACTTTCGAGCTTGTTGGGCCAGTGCTTGGTCATTCGACGGGGCTGTCGGCAACGGTTGTTTCGATCCAGTCGCTCTCGGTGATTCAGCCACAGTCAATGTGACACAGCTCTACCAAAGCTGGGTCGATTCGCAGACCGGTGGCGGGACGCTGGGTTTCATCGGTCAGGAACAATCGGGTCTGTACTCGTTAAAAGAACTTTCAGCCTATGTAGCGATTGTCTGGAATTCGCCACCGCCGAGCCCGGCGAACGATGCAACAACTGTCCCGGCGGATCAGTCAGTCTTTTCATCGCTATCGCCCACGTTGTCAATAAACCCAGTCACTGATCTTGATGGTGACGCTTTGTTGTACGGATTTACCGTTGCGACTGCGGATGATGGATATTCCGGCGGAATTGTGGCGTCAGGTCCGTTGCAGCCGGCGTCGCCGGTGTCATGGACGGTGACGACCGGGGCGTTGCGTGATGGTCAGACCTACTACTGGCGGGCGTGGGTGTGGGACTTGAAGAACATCACGTGGTCGTCGGTGAGGTCGTTCACGGTAAATCTTCGGCTGGGAACTGGTGGGCCATCGCCAATGGATCAAGTCGGGCCTGTTGCTGTGAACCTCGCGACGGGCAATGCAACTTTTGCCTTTTCAACGCAGTCGGTGTCAACGGTGGGCGGTTCTCTATCGGCGTCATTGACGTACAACTCGTTGCAGCCCGCGAACAGTGGTCTGCGTGGCACGTACTTCAATGACAACAACCTGAACCGGGTGTTCGACGATGACGTGTCGCTGACGCGAGATGACGCGCAGGTCAACTTCGATTGGAAGACCAACTCGCCAGCCCCACAAATCGGCGCCGAAAACTTCTTAGTGAAGTGGGACGGCTACATAAATCTCGGTAATGGAACATTCAACCTCGGCGTCAGATCTGATGACGGAGTGCGCGTAGTCATCGACGGTTCGACCACGTTGATCGATGATTGGCACGACCACGGCGTCACTGCGACGCCCACATGGTCGGCGCCGGTCACATTCAATGGAACTGCGAAACGCATCCACATTGAGTATTACGAATCGAATGCGACCTCGATTGTTCAACTGTGGTCCAAAGCCACAACGCAACCACTAACCGGAGGTTCGATCGTTCCGGCTTCAGCGTTCACGACCGATGCCGCCGCAGTGCCAGCAGGCTGGACGTTCAGCTCGGGTAGCACGACATACGTTTCGGCCCAGATCGGCGAACAGAGCGTCGTGCTGCGAGCGTCGGACGGGACATCATGGGAATATCGAAAAGGAACCGGTTCAGTACCTGGGTGGGTCACACCGGAAGGTCGCGATGACGTAATGGTCACAAACCCGGATGGCACCATTTCGTTGATCGGGTCGGGAGGACTCACACACCTTTTCACCAGTGCCGGGCAGTTGAAGTCAATCACCACGTCTCGTGATGACCGTCGACCAGCCGCCGAACAACGCAAGTTCGCCCCATTGAACGCTGCGTCCGATCCGGTGAGGCTTACCGAACTGATCGATTCAGTCTCTGGGGTGAAAATCACGTTCAACTATTTCGACGGCTCCGGTGCGTCTTGCCCAACGAGTGTCGGCACACCAACCGGGATGCTTTGTCGCGTCGGATTCCCCGACGGGTCAACCACCGACCTCGGTTATGACAGCGCCGGTCGACTGGTAAAACTCGTGAAACCGGGTAACGCGATCACGACGTTCGCGTATAACGGATCCGGCCGAATCATCACCGTCGTCGACCCTTTAGCCAACGACGCTATTGCTGCAGGGCTTCGAACCAATGACGCAACTGTCGGAACCGCAATCACCTATGTGGCGGGCAAGGCCACCTCAGTGAAGCGACCAGCACCGTCCACGCCTGCTCTATCGGGTGAATTGAGGTTCCAGCACAGTTACACCTACGGCACTGGTACCACCACGATCACCACTGTCGGGGTTACCGGAACCGCATCATTTGCCTACGACGCCCAGAACCGCAGGACTGTCAGCACCGACGCCACTGGCCGATCGGCGTATTCAACTTGGGACGACGCCGACCGGCCCACGTCCACGATTGATAGCGCCGGGGTGAAGTCCACTCGCATCTACGACTCCCACGGCTGGCTTACCGATACTTACGGTCCTGGCCCAGCGGCATCGTTCACCGGGCTGTTTGGAAACGCCTCTGTCACCCATAACAGCATCAGTTACGACGACAACATCTCAAGCCTCGCCGCCGCGTGGTATCCCAACGGCGATCTTGCTGGAACACCGATCCTTCACACCACCGGCATCGCTTCCAACGGCCAGATCTGGGCTGACTGGACGACGCCGCCGAACTCGTTGCCCGCATCGAACTACGGCGTCCGGCTCACCGGCGACATCACATTTCCAACAGTCGGCACTTACACGATGTCGATTTTTTCCAAGAGCCGAACGCGCCTTTGGCTTGACGACAATCTGATAACCAACTCCTGGTCCGACCCCGGTTCAGCTGCGACAGTCACCAGCGCCACATTCGTCAACAGCACCGCGAACTCCAGCCATAGGGTCCGAATCGACGTTGGCGAGATAAATGGACAAGGCAGTCTTGGATTGGCGTGGACGCCACCTGGCTCGACACTTGCAGTCGTACCGACAGCGAACCTTGAACCCCGCTACGGACTGCCAACGACTATCACAAACAATGTCGGCGCTAACGCTGAGTCGACAATTCGTTCTTATAGTTCCAGTAACGGCATCGGACCTGAACACGGACTGGTCACAGCGATGACAGCTGACCCGAGTGGGCTCGCACTCACCACGACCACCACCTACGAAGCTCCTTCAACGACGAGTTTGTTGCGACCGACGGGCACCAGCCTGCCCGCAGGCACGACCACCGCAACTGCAGCGAGCTACTACGGAAACACGGAGATGCGCACGAATCCGTGCAATACGACTGTTACAGCGAATCAGGGGGGACGACGCAAACTTGCAATCGAAGCGGATCCGGATGGTTCCGGAACCCAGCAGGCAATTCAACATGAATTCGCCTACGACATGATGGGTCGTGTCTCAGCGTCGCGCACAGGTGCATCGGGTGCGTGGACATGTGCGAGTTTCGACACGCGTGGCCGAACGATTTCGGTTACCCACCCAGCATACGCTGGTGTCGCGGCACGAACGGTCACCAACGATTACGCCGTCGGCGGTAATCCGTTGACGGTTTCAACTAGCGACCCGAACGGCACGATCGTCACGACAGTCGATCTACTCGGTCGCGCAACACAAAACATCGACGCGGTCGGGATCGTCACGACCACCAGTTACGACCAGGCAGGCCGTGTCTCAGCCACCACCTCGACAACACCGACAGGGGGCATCCAATCAGTTCTTGCTGGGACCTATGACGCCGCTGGCCGCACCGAGACCGTCACCCTGGCTGGATCAGCTATAGCAGATCCGACCTATGACTCTGCGGGCAGACTGTCTTCTGTGACCTACCCGTCGGGAACCGGAGCAGTTGGAAACGCAACGTCCGGCACGTTCGCTTACGACATCAATGGCCGTGCCGCGCAGGTGACATGGGCTGGGTCTGTTGGGGTGTTGAGTTCTGATCAGGTCACGGCTCGTGATGGTTTGGGTCGTGTGACTGATTTGAAGGTTGATGGTGTTGATCCGTATGCCAGTGGTGTCAATTTTGTTTATGACCGTGTTGGTCGGTTGGCGGCTGCTCGCACGGTGGGTCATAACATCATCTATTCGTACGCGAACAGTTCCTGCGGTTCGGCGGCGTTGAATACTGCTGGTCGTGACACGAATCGCACGCAACTGATCGATAACGGCATTTCGACTTCTTATTGTTATGACAATGCTGATCGGCTGACGTCGAGTTCTGATCCGACGGTGGGCATGATCACTTACGACGATCATGGCAACACCACTGCGATCTTCTCTGAAACCCACACCTATGACGATGCCAATCGGCATCTGAGTACCACTGCTGGCACGACAACGGTGAGCTATGTGCGAGATGCCCTTGATCGGATTGTTCAACGAAAGGTCAACGGGGCAACCGTTGCCCGTTACGGTTACGCGGGAAGTTCTGACTCGCCGTCTTTTGTCCTTGATGCCATCGGCAACGTCATCGAACGGACAATCGGCTTGCCAGGTGGTGTGAATCTCACTGTTAGGGCGGCTGGGAATGTGTGGTCCTATCCGAACCTCCATGGCGATACCGCTGTTAGTGCAACGCAGGCCGGAACGAAGATCGGTACGACGGCGAACTATGACTCAGCCGGCAATCAGACTTCCGGCACAGTTGCCGACAACGCTGCGGGCAACTTCGACAATCGGTGGCTCGGGCAATACCAACGCCCCACCGAAACTGAACCGGGCCTGGAACCCGTCATCGAGATGGGTGCACGTCAATACTCGCCACGCATCGGACGATTTCTTCAAACTGACCCCATCACCGGCGGATCAGCGAACGCGTATGCCTACGTTTTCGGTGACCCTGCAAATGTCAATGACCCCACCGGCAAATGCGGTGCGTGTTGGGCCTTTGCAGCTTTTGAAGCGCTGATTGTCCACAACCCCGAAGCGTTTGTATGGGGATTTGGGAGCGGACGGTTTGAATTTCGATCTGATTTCTATCCTTCCCTTAATCCTTCAATGCCCCGATACGAAAGTCGGAATCCTCCCTACCTTGCACCGAGCCCGAGCAACAGAAAGTTCCATCCAGGAATTGACTGGGACCGTATCGAGAGCGACTTGACTAATGTGGCGGTCGGAGCCTCGTATGTCGAAGCGTGTGTCGCCTCGGGTGCAGTCGGAGTGATGGTGAGCCATGGCGTCCCCTTTATCAGCGAGTTCATTGGAGGATTGATTGGCTGTGGAGTAGGGGCTTTTACGATTTATGCGGGCACGGAGCCGATACGTAAATGAGCTCGATAGTTGATTTTTTTCTTCAGGTGCTTCGAAGTGTCTTGAAGTCGGCTTCAGCACCTGATTCGGCATCCGCTGCTGAGAAGATTGCGACGCTCACTATTTCTGTAGTGGGAACTCTTCTTTTCTCCTTCGTCTTCTGGAAGTTGTCCGCTGCGACTTCGCATGAAATTGTCATCCGAATTGCCCTCGGGTTCTGTGTACTCGTTGTAGGTCCACTGGGGTTTTATTTTCGTGATAGGTGGGAGTGAGAAACAGTTCACCGATGGTTTTCGAATCGGCGACTATGACCGTCAGAGCGGCGGGAGTGTGTGGTGGTATCCGAACCTTCATGGCGCACCGCGTCGAGAGCCACATGTATTGGAACCAAGAGTGGCTCCACTGCGAAATGTGAGCAGACCCGGGTTCTGTGCAGTCATGTTCGTTGCCTGTTGGACATGGTGATCGGGGTGTGAGGAGCGTCCGCTGCTCGCCGTGCCGGCATCCGGTGCATGGCGTCAATCGGGTTCCGGCGAACTGAACCAGTGTCGTATCCTAACGAAGCGCCCGCTAGGGCCATTGAGGAGACCGAATGGCGTCCACGTCTGTGCCCAATGTTCTCGCTGCTCGGTATGCGAGCGCGGAGATGGTCCGACTGTGGTCGCCCGAACAGAAGATCGTTCTTGAACGCGAACTCTGGCTGGCGGTCCTCGAAGCCCAGAGTGAGCTCGGCGTCGCTGTGCCCAGCGATGCGATTGATGCCTATCGGCGTGTGATCGACCAGGTCGATCTCGATTCCATCGACGCGCGTGAACGCGTCACCCGTCACGATGTGAAGGCCCGCATCGACGAGTTCTGTGCGCTTGCCGGTCACGAGCAGATCCACAAGGGCATGACCTCTCGTGATCTCACCGAGAACGTCGAACAACTGCAGTTGCGTCGTTCGCTCGTGGTGATTCGTGGCCGCATGCTCGCAGCACTTGCCCGGTTGGCCGAACGCGCTGCTGAATCGGCAACGGTTGTGATGACTGGCCGTTCACACAACGTTCCTGCGCAAGCAACGACGCTGGGTAAGCGATTCGCAAACGCTGGTGAAGAGTTGTTGCAGGCGCTGTACCGAGTCGACGATCTTCTTGCGCGCTATCCGATGCGCGGCATTAAGGGCCCGGTGGGCACGCAACAAGACATGCTCGACCTGTTCGACGGTGACGGCGCACGTCTTGAACAACTTGAATCTCGTGTTGCCGCGCACCTTGGTTTCGATGCGTGGCTCACCAACGTTGGTCAGGTGTATCCGCGCTCGCTCGACCTCGACGTGGTCTCTGCGCTCGTTCAGGCAGCCGCCGGTCCTGCCGACCTTGCGCTCACGATTCGCCTTATGGCGGGGCAGGAACTCGCAACGGAAGGGTTCCGACCCGGCCAGGTTGGCTCTTCGGCCATGCCGCACAAGATGAATAGCCGCAGTTGCGAACGCATTGGCGGTTTGCTGGCCATCCTTCGTGGCCATCTCACGATGGTTGCCTCGCTTGCTGGCGACCAATGGAACGAAGGCGATGTCAGCTGTTCGGTTGTGCGCCGAGTTGCGCTGCCCGACGCGTTCCTTGCTATCGATGGTTTGTTCGAAACCTTCCTCACAGTTCTTGCCGACTTTGGTTCGTACCCCGCAGTTATCGAACGCGAACTCGATCGTTATCTGCCGTTCCTCGCGACGACAAAGGTGCTCGTTGCTGCAGTTCGTAATGGTGTGGGTCGCGAACAAGCGCATGAAGCAATTAAGGAACATGCGGTTGCGGCGGCGTTGCGCCTCCGCGAAGACGGCGCCGAAGGTAACGATCTCATCGATCGACTCGCTGCCGATCCGCGACTTGGTCTTGCCCCCGATGAACTCGCCGGCGTGCTCGCCCATCCGATCGACTTCGTTGGTCGCGCACCCGAACAGGTTGCGTCATTTGTCGCCACTGTTTCGGCGCTCGTGTCGGCAGACCCTGCCGCTGCTGGGTATCGTCCGGGAGACATCCTCTGATCTGAGGATTTGCCGCCGGCCGTTTCCAGGAGACCCGCTATGACCGACGCACTCCCACACATCTATTCCGGCAAGGTTCGTGACATCTACGACGCTGGCGACAACCGCTTGCTGATGGTGACCTCCGATCGTCTAAGCGCGTTCGATGTGGTCATGGCCGAACCGATTCCCGACAAGGGCCGAGTGCTCACTGCAATGAGTGCGTTCTGGTTCGAGAAGTTCCAAGGGGTTGTAGGCAGCCATCTGATTTCCACCACTCTTGATGACTGTCCACCCGCCGCCCAGCGCGACGATTGGCAGGGCCGCATCATGTTGTGCCGCAAGGCCGAAATGCTGCCGATCGAGTGCATTGTGAGGGGGTATCTCACTGGTTCGGCCTGGAAGGAATACAAGGCCGACGGCACAATGCACGGACAGCAGCTCCCTGCTGGGCTGCTGGAATCGGCCCA
Source organism: Microthrixaceae bacterium (assembly GCA_947455015.1). Classification (GTDB taxonomy): domain Bacteria; phylum Actinomycetota; class Acidimicrobiia; order Acidimicrobiales; family Acidimicrobilacustridaceae; genus Acidimicrobilacustris. The sequence goes on from CANGMY010000008.1 coordinate 16,763, forward strand.
ATTGCCCGAGCCAGTTTTCACTCCCTCTACCAAGGCTGCCGAGGGCCACGACGAGAACATCTCGTTTGAGGCGGCGGTCGAATTGATTGGCGCCGACCTCGCCGAACGGGCTCGTTCAGTTGCACTCGAGCTCTACACAAAGGGCGCCGAATGGGCCGCAGCCCGAGGCATTTTCATCGCGGACACCAAGTTCGAATTGGGCCTGATCGATGGCGAACTCGTCCTTTGCGACGAGGTTCTGACCCCGGATTCGTCGCGGTTCTGGGCAGCCAAAAGCTGGCAGCCGGGCAGCACTCCTCCATCGTTCGATAAGCAGCCAGTGCGCGATTATCTCGATGGGCTCGATTGGAACAAGCAACCACCAGCGCCATCGCTTCCCGCGGAGGTGGTCGACACCACGAGCGCTCGGTACATCGATGCCTACGAGCGCATCACTGGTCGATCATTTTCCGAATGGCGCGGTTGACGATCGACCGCAGCAAGTTCTGCTCCGCACACGCGTGTCGATGTGCGAGCATGGGCACATGATCTTCTCGGTGCACGTCGAAGTTCGCCTTCGACCTGGGATCGCTGATCCCCAAGGTTCCACCATTGAACGAGCCATGCCCACGCTGGGCTTTGCGGGTGTGAGTGGCGTGCGTGTCGGCAAGAGCATTCGTTTCGAAATCGACGCAGCCGATGAAGCCGCAGCGCGTTCAGAGGCTGAAGATCTCTGTCGTCGGTTCCTTACCAATCCCGTCATTGAAGACGCGATTGTTGAACTCGAACCAGCTGGCGTCGCATCGTGAGTTCACGCGTCGGGGTCGTCGTCTTCCCCGGTTCGAACTGCGAGCAGGACATGCTCGAGGCCATGCGCCTCGTTGGTGGCGAGCCTGAACTTCTCTGGCACGGCGACGCCACGGTGAATGGTGTTGATGCAGTCATCGTTCCTGGTGGATTCGCACACGGTGATTACTTGCGACCCGGTGCTATCGCACGCTTCTCGCCAGTGATGTCAGCGGTTGCTGAGTTTGCTGCTGAAGGCGGCCCAGTTGTCGGTATTTGTAACGGTTTTCAGGTGCTTACCGAAGCAGGACTTCTTCCCGGCGCTCTGCAGAAGAACGCTGGACTCAAGTTCGTTTGCGCACCTGCACAGTTGCGGGTTGAGACCACAAACTCGGTGCTTACCCGTGCAGCTGACAAAGGCGCAGTGCTGAGCATTCCGATTAATCATTTCGAAGGTAACTACACCTGCGATTCGGAAACGCTCGCGCAACTTCGCGATGAAGATCGCATTGTGCTGCGTTATGTCGTGAATCCCAATGGTTCGGTTGATGACATCGCTGGCGTGTGCAACGAAGGCCGCAACGTGGTTGGGCTTATGCCGCACCCAGAACGCTCGACCAGCGAACTGCTTGGCAGCACTGACGGTTTGCCGTTGCTTCGCTCGTTGCTTTCTGCCTAGTCGTCAGCTGCTGAACGAAGTTTTCAGTTCAGAATTCCGGCTCGGCGCAAGACCTCGCGCGGAACACCCAGTTCGATCCATGCCTCGGGACTGAGTTCCTTCGAATCGTTGTAGTCCTTGGCCACGCCAATGAACTCGGATTCAAGGGCCACGAGATCAACCGGTGACTCGAGTTCTTCGAGCTCTTTCTGCTTCTTGATCTTTGATTGCACCAGATCGAGCTTGCGCAACGGATCCTTTTCGGTTGCGAGAGTCGCATCGATCTTCTCGATGCTCTTTCGCAAACTTTCGGGAGTAACCGGACGACCGCGTCTGGGCTTGGCCGACTCGATCGCTTGGAGGTAGCGACGCACGATCTGTCCGCGCTCGCGACCCTCTTTGAGCGCGAGTTTGTGGCTCTCGGTCATCGTGCCGGGAGGAAGGCCGATCCGCGGCTTCTCCTCAGAAGGTTCAGAGGTCGGGTCGCTCATGAACGTTGAGTCCATCACACCGCCGCGAAACCGACAATGGTCACGTCGAAACCCGGAGAATCGTGGTGTTCCAGCGCACTAGCCTGCACGTAATGGATGACGCGATTCACCGTTCACTCGGACTTACTGATTCCGAATACGAAGACATCCGCAAGATCCTCAGCCGCGACCCCAACCACCTTGAGTTGGCGATGTTTGCGGTCATGTGGTCCGAGCACTGCTCGTACAAGTCGTCTCGCGTGCATCTCAAGCGTCTCCCCACTGAAGCTCCGTGGGTCCTTGTTGGTCCTGGCGAAAATGCCGGCGTTGTTGATGTTGGCGACGGAATCGCTGCCGCCATTCGAATCGAATCGCATAACCACCCCTCTGCAATTGAGCCCTATCAAGGCGCAGCTACCGGAGTCGGCGGCATCCTGCGCGACATCTTCACGATGGGCGCACGGCCGATCGCTCTCATGGATCCGCTGCGCTTTGGTCCGCTCGACGACCCTCGTAGTCGGTGGATCGCTGAAGGCGTGATCAGTGGCGTGTCTGGTTACGGCAACTCCGTGGGCGTGCCCACTATTGGTGGCGAGACCGTTTTCGACCCTACTTATATGGGTAATCCGCTTGTGAACGTGCTGTGCCTAGGCGTTCTTCCTACCGAACGCCTTGTGCTTGGACAGGCCACTGGTGTTGGCAACCTTGCGGTGTTGCTTGGTTCCAGTACCGGCCGCGACGGCATCGGCGGCGTGAGTGTTCTTGCCTCCGCCGGCTTCTCTGATGAAGAAACCGACGCTGAAAAGCGTCCATCGGTGCAGGTCGGCGATCCCTACGAAGAAAAGCGCCTGATCGAAGCCTGTCTCGAACTTCTTGATGCTGGTCTCGTCGTCGGCATTCAAGATCTCGGTGGCGCTGGTCTTGCATGTGCCACCAGCGAAACCGCCAGCCGCGGTGGCATGGGCATGGATGTTGATGTCAACGCGATTCCGCGTCGCGAAGCGGGCATGGAACCGTTCGAGGTCATGACCTCGGAAAGCCAAGAACGCATGCTCGCCATTGTTGAGCCCGCTGATCTCGATCAAGTGCTCGCAATTTGTGCGCGCTGGGAAGTTCGTTCTTCGGTTATCGGCATCGTCACCGACGGACCTGCCACTGGTCATCCCGAAGGTGGTCGCCTCCGCATCCGCGACGGATTCGATGGCGAAATCCTTTGCGATATTCCCGCTGCTTCGCTGCACGAGGATGCGCCGCTTTACAACCGTCCGATCGCTGCGCCGGCAATCTTCGATGCTGCCACTCGCACGATGGGCACCGAACCTGCACCGACGTCAGTCGACACCGCAGCGGAATTGCTCGAACTTCTGGCCGATGCGCGCTGGGTGTTCTCGCAGTACGACCACCAGTTGTTCCTCAACACCGTTGAAGGTCCCGGTGGCGATGCCGC
>CANGMY010000009.1 GCA_947455015.1 Microthrixaceae bacterium
CACCTTGTCGATGCAGAACTGTTGGTGTTGCTCACCGACACCTCAGGTTTGCTTTCGGCCGACCCCCGCGTCGATCCCAACGCGTCGCTCATCGAAGAGATTGTTGAATTCGATCAGCAACTCGACGACATTGCAGGCGGACCCGGAACACCCGGCGGCAGTGGCGGAATGGCTTCAAAGGTCTCTGCCGCAAAGATTGCAGCCTGGTCGGGAGTAAGAACCGTGATCGCTGCTGCGCATCGCGACGAGGTTCTTCTCGACGCCATTAATGGCGTTCCCGGCGTTGGCACCACGGTTGCTGCGCATGAGCGCGATCTTCCTGCTCGCAAACTTTGGATCGCTTTCGCTGTGCGTTCCTCTGGTCTTGTTTCCGTCGACGCCGGGGCCCGCAAAGCGCTCGAGCGCGGGGGTACTTCGTTGCTGGCCGCTGGCGTCGTAGGCGTGAGTGGTGAGTTCGACGTCGATGACGCAGTCGAAATCGCCGACGAATCAGGTGAAGTATTCGCGAAGGGTCTTGTTCGAATGAGTTCGGCAACACTTACTGACGCTTCAGGACATTCGCGTTCAGAGTTGCCTGTTGAAGTGCCGGCACAGGTTGTCCATGCCGACGACCTTGTGATTCTTCCTTAGCGTCGCACCAAGCGATTCACGACCGATTTGGCTTCGTCGACACCCAAGGCAAATAGCATCGCTACGTAGATCGCAATTCCGATGACGCCAGCACCGATCACCGTGAAGAGATCGTTCATTGACGTCGTGGTGATCAGGACCCATACCGCAGCGCCCATGACGGCGGATGCCACAAGAAGTTTGACGAGTGTGAGCAGGGTCGCCGGATCGAGAAACCGTCCGATTCTTCGGTGTAGGAGTGCGAGTGCGATGACAGCAAAGACGGAATACGCAATCGAACCGCTGGCACCGAGTCCGACGACGCCGAAACGATCGACGACGAGGAATGCAATGGCAAGCCCGAGAATCGTTTCTGCAGCATTTGTGTAGAACGGAAGTCGAGTGTCGCGTTGTGCGTAGAAACCGCGCATTGCATAGAGGAACAGTGAAAAGGCGGGAAGCCCGCAAACAAACGCAATAAGTGTGTTTGCGGTTGTCTCTGCATTTGCTGAAGTGAACTCTCCGTGGGTGAGTACGAGGCGCACGATCGGGCCCGAGAGCAAGATCATCCCGATTGTTGCGGGCAGAGCGATCACGAGAACGAGGCGGAGCCCAGTTCCAAAGCGATTCCTGAGTCCTTCGATGTTTGCTGCGGCATGGAGGGCAGAAAGTTCTGGCGTGTACGCGGTCATGACCGAAACGGTCCAAAGGCCATAGGGAAGTTGAAAGAACAGCCACGCGTAGGCGTAGATCGAAACGCCATTGACGCCATTCGCCAACATTTGTATGACGCCATAGGCAATGAGGTTTGAAACCACGTAACCAAAGGTCCATCCCGATAACCGGCCGACTTCACGAACTGCAGGATCTTTGAGGTCAAAGTTCCAGTGCAGTCGAATGCCGGCGCTTCGCATTGCTGGCCAAAGCACCAGCGTCATTGCTGCAAGACCCGCAGTTGTTCCCAGTCCGAGAAGGAGAAGAAGCCCCGTGTCGTGACGAACCTGGTCGAAGGTGAGCGCATCGCCAGTGGCGAGATGGGGGAGAGCGAGAAAGAGGCAGATGACGACGATGTTGTTGAGGACTGGAGCGAAAGCGGGCACGGCAAACGAACGACGAGCGTTGAGCAGTGAGGTGCCAAGGCTTGTCAAGCCGTAGAAAAGAATCTGGGGTGCGAACAGCATCAACAGCGGAACTGCGACAGCAGCTTGCGTCGAAGCCGAGCTCTGCGGGGACGAGAGGTTGTAGAGGTGGATGATGACAGGGGCAAGCGCAATGCCAATGACTGTCGCTACGACAAGAACAACACTGATGACTGTGGCAAGTGCGTCGATGCCTCGGTTGTCATCCCGACCGGTGTGGGCGACGACCACGGGAACGAGGGTGGCGGAGAGGATGCCGCCGAGGACAAGGTCGTAGAGGAGGTTGGGTGTGTTGTTGGCCAAGTTGTAGGCCTCGGCCAATGCGGTTGCACCGATGGCGTATGCCATCACGCCAACACGGAGGAATCCGGTGAGACGGCTCAGCCCTGTGCCGAGAGCGACGACAGCGCTCGATCGGACGAGGTGATGCGTCCTCTGTGAGGTCGTGTCCTCGCCGGAGTTGCTCATCGTGACTCACGCTAGTTGGCCCATGCTGTGGCGATTGTGAGGGCCTTGGGCGGCACAGAGGCGCCGACTACCCTTTGCACCCATGAATGCGCATGACGCCACGACCCCCATTCCCGAACTCGGACGCCGTTCTAAGGCGGCCTCGCGGGTTCTTGCTACGGCCTCGTCTGCGCAGAAGAACGATGCACTCTTGTCTGCTGCCGATCTCCTCGTGAGGTCAGCGGACAAAATTCTTGGGGCAAACGCCGTCGACGTCGCTCGTGCCGAGGCCGATGGCGTCAGTCCCACAGTTGTTGATCGTTTACGACTCGACGAGAAGCGCATCGGTTCAATGGCTGGCGGGCTTCGTCAGGTTGCTTCTCTCGCCGACCCCGTTGGCGAAGTCATCGATGGCTGGGTTCGACCCAATGGCCTGCGTATTTCGCGGGTGCGAGTGCCGCTTGGGGTCATCGCCATCATTTACGAGAACCGGCCAAACGTGACCTCAGATGCTGCAGGTCTTTGCCTGAAGTCTGGGAATGCTGCGTTCCTGCGCGGATCTTCAGGCGCCATCGACTCCAACATCGCGATTGAATCGGTGTTGCGTGCTGCCATTGAGAGCGCGTCGCTGCCCGCCGATTCTGTGATCCTTGTTGCCGACACATCCCGCGACGCAGCAGTCGAGTTCATGCGCCAGCGAGACACGATCGACTGCCTCATCCCTCGCGGTGGACCCTCGCTTATTGCGTCGATTCTCGAGAACGCAACGGTTCCCTACGTCATCGATGGGGATGGCAACTGTCACGTCTATGTCGATGCCGATGCCGATCTCGACATGGCAATCAAGATCATCGTTAATGCAAAGACGCAACGACCCTCGGTGTGCAACGCCGCCGAGACCCTCCTCGTGCATCGTTCAGTCGCAGGAGAATTTCTTCCTCGGGCTGCAGCGGCTCTTGAGGGTGTGGAACTTCGTGCAGACCAACATGCGCTCGAACTTCTTCCTGGTGCATTGCCTGCTACCGAAGAAGACTGGTCAACCGAGTTTCTCGATCTCACGCTGGCGGTCGGTGTCGTCGAAAGCATCGACGATGCAATTGAGCACATTGCTCGGAATAGTTCCGGTCATTCCGAGGCCATCATCACGCGATCGCTCGAAGCCGCTGATCGGTTCACAAACGAGGTCGATGCGGCAGCTGTCCTCGTCAATGCATCTACGCGGTTTGTCGACGGCGAGGAATTTGGGTTCGGAGCCGAAATCGGAATTTCCACCCAGAAACTTCATGCCCGAGGACCAATGGGGCTCCGTGAACTCACCACTGCGAAGTTTGTCGTGCGCGGCCAGGGTCAAATCCGGGGGTAATCCCTTCACCATCGCCTGAGGTCGACGACTTGGGTGCTTCCCAAGGTGCGGCGGGCCGGTACTGTCGGGAAATGGATTATCGCTTTGAGAACCCCGCGGCTGTTCGTACCCGACTCCGTGAGGTCGACTACCTCTCCGACGAAGCCATCGCAGGGGTCGTGTTCCTTGCCGATCGCCTCGGTAAGCCAATTCTCGTTGAGGGCCCAGCCGGTACGGGTAAGACCCAGTTGGCCAAGTCTGTTGCTGAGATTCTCGGCGCTCGGCTGATTCGCCTGCAGTGTTATGAGGGCCTCGACGAGTCCAAGGCGCTCTACGAGTGGAACTACAAAAAGCAGTTGCTGCGCATCCAGGCCGAGCGCAACTCTGACTCACTTTGGGAAGATATCGAGACCGACATTTTCTCCGACGAATTTCTCCTTACGCGTCCTTTGCTTGAAGCGATTCGCGCCGAGGATCCGGTTGTGCTTCTTATCGATGAAGTTGATCGCGTCGAAGTTGAGACTGAGGCACTCCTCCTCGAAATCTTGTCCGATTATCAGGTCTCGATCCCGGAACTTGGAACCATTGAGGCCCGCCAGATTCCGATGGTGTTTCTCACCTCGAACAACACCCGTGAGCTTTCCGAGGCCCTGAAGCGTCGTTGTTTGTTCTTGCACATCGACTATCCCGATATGGATCGTGAAAAGGAAATCGTTCTCACCAGGCTCCCCGAGATCAGTGACAGCCTTGCCGATCAGGTCGCTCGCATCGTTCGTTCCATTCGTCAGCTTGAACTGAAGAAATCGCCGTCGGTCTCAGAAACACTCGACTGGGCCAAGACGCTTCTACTCCTTGGAGTTGACTCGGTCACCGAGGCAGACGCCGTTGAAACACTCAACATCCTTCTGAAGCATCAGAGTGATATCGCAAAGGCGTCGAAGGAACTTCAGGGCGATGGTGGAGCCAAGAAGCCCGGCGTTCCGCGCACGAGCTGATCGGTAGATCAGGAACACCATGACCTCTACTGAGCCAACGCCGTCTCCAATGCTCGAGTTGCTCTCGGGATTCATCGTCGAACTTCGCGCTGCGGGTTTGCCAGTGAGCCTTACCGAGAACCTCGATGCTATGGAAGCTGTCACGCATATCCCGATCGAGGATCGTGATGCGTTCAAGTACGCGCTTGCGGCGACGTTGGTGAAGAACAATTCACATTGGCGAGCATTCGAAACGGTGTTCGAGGTCTACTTCTCGTTACGCGGCAGCGAGTATTCGCTCGGTGGTGGCGATGACATGCCCGAGATCACCGATGACGATGAAGTGCCGATGAACCCCGAAGCTGGGGGAGCGGGGTCTGGTGGTGCTGGCGAGGCAATGTCGCCCGAGCAAATGGCGGAAATGCTGTTTCAGGCGATGCGACAAGGTGACGACGCGATGATGCGAGCCCTTGCCCGTCAGGCCGTTACTCGCTTTGCCGGTATGGAGCCGGGCCGTCCGGTTGGGGGCACCTATTACCTTTATCGCACACTGCGAAATCTGGATCTCGACGGCGTCCTCGAACGTCTCATGGATGAAGCACAGCAGGAAAGTCCATCGCCGCTTACTCCACTTGAAGAGCGTCTTGAGCGAGACGAATTCGAATCACGTATCGATCGGATGAAGAAGGAAATCGAGGCCGAGATTCGCCGTCGACTAGTTGCTGATCGCGGCGTTGAAGCAATGGCGAAGACTCTGCGTAAGCCGTTGCCGGAAGACGTCGATTTCATGCATGCCAACCGTGAAGAGCTCGTCAGCCTTCGCAAAGCGATCTATCCGCTCACTCGCAAGTTGGCGGTTCGCCTTGCGCGAAAGCGTCGTCATGGCCGTAAAGGGCCGCTTGATTTCCGAGCGACTGTTCGCCAGTCGTTGAGCTATGGCGGCGTGCCCGCCGATCCGCGTTTCCGATATCCGCGACCGTCAAAGCCCGAGATCTTTGTTGTCGCCGATATTTCAGGGTCGGTTGCAGCGTTTGCTCGGTTCACGCTGCAACTTGTGTATGCGATTTCCGGCCAGTTCTCCCGTGTCCGATCGTTTGTGTTCATCGATGGTCTTGACGAGGTCACGCAGTATTTCGAAGGCGTCGAAGACATCAGCGTGGCGATTCACCGAGTGAATACCGAAGCCGATGTCGTTTGGGTTGACGGGCATTCCGATTACGGCCATGCCTTCGAAGTGTTTTGGGAGAAGTACGGACGCGAAGTTGGCCCGAAAACCACTGTGCTGATCTTGGGTGATGCGCGGAACAACTATCACGCATCACAGTCATGGACGATCAAAGAGATGCGCAAGAAAGCGCGTCATGTGTACTGGCTGAATCCAGAGCCCAAGGCCTACTGGGACACAGGCGATTCAATCGTGAGCGACTACGGCGCACATACCGACGGCGTGTACGAATGTCGCAATCTTCGTCAGCTCGAGAAATTCGTCGACATTCTCGAATAGAACAACTCGGCTCACATTACGTGGAGGCCACACTCGGTCTTTGACTGTCCCGACCAACGCCCGGAACGTGGATCGTTCGGGTCGGTCGGCTTTTGGGTGCAAGGTTGACATCCGATAGATGTGAAACCGTCGAGAAGCAGCGGATTCACGATGATGTTGTTCTGCTTGATGTACTCGGCGACCTGTTCATCGGTCCACATCGCGATCGGATTGATTTTGATGAGGCCCCGAAGGTCACGTGCAACCAGGGGAGCGGTGACGCGTGAATCGGCTTCAGCGCGACGCAAGCCGCTCATCCACGCGGCCTTGCCAGACAGTGCCCGATCAAGCTGACCGACCTTCACCGCAGAGCAGCAACCTTCAGGGTCGGCTTGCCACAACGGTTCGTTCTGGAGAGCGACAGTCATCATGCGGAGATTGAGTCCGTAGTGCTGACGAACACGCTCAACTGTTTCAAGCGTTTCTGGGAAGTGATAACCGGTGTCGATAAACACAACTTCGATAGCGGGAAACACCTTGGTAGCAAGGTCAATGAGTACGGCATCGGTCATTGAAGCTGTGATTGCCAGATGTGGTGCGAACGTTTCCACTCCCCATCCAATGATTTCCTCAGCGGACCATGATTCGAAATCGTTGCTGAGCTCCGCGAGTTCCTCGTTGCTGAACTCGGGTGCTGACAAGTTGGTAAGGCTCATGTCGCACACTCGGATTCGCCAATTTCTGCGGTGTACGGACCGGTTTCGTCGTAATCAACGAAGAAGTTGGGATCCTCATCCGGCTTCGGAAAGACGTCGAGTTCTTTGAGTTCCTTGCCAAGGGTGGTGACTCCACCCGAGCGGTCGATCCAACCGCGGAATGATTCACCAGCAGTGCGCTCATCGTTGAATCGCCGAACGACGCGCACGACAGCCTCAGGCGCGGCCTTAGCGGGGAGTCGAGTGGCTCGTTCACCGAACTCGATCTTCTCGTCGCCTACGAATCCACCGAGCAGCATCGTGTAACCAGGCGCAGACTTTCCATGCGCACGTCGTTCCGCACCGTGGAAACCGATATCGGCAACATGGTGCTGGCCGCAGGAATTTGTGCAACCCGAGATGTTGATACGCAGACCGCCGACTTCCGCCAATCCTTCAGCCTGGAGCGCCGAACCAATTGCATCGGCCAAGCCGCGGCTTTGGGTGACTGCAAGGTTGCACGTATCGGCGCCTGGACACGCGACGACGTCGCTGACCAACTCGGCTGAGGGGCTCGCCATATCGAGGGCAGTGAGACGATCGAAGAGAAGGGGAAGCTGCTCTTCGGTGAGGTTGCGGATGGCGAAGTTCTGGCGATTTGTGACTCGGACATCGACGCCGAATTCTCGAACGATTGCGCCGAGGCCGCGGAATTGCGTTGCCGTGACATCGCCAAGACGAGCGTGTGCGATGGCGGAAACGGTTCCCTTCGCGGCGCCGCGAATGACATTGGAATCTTCCCAACGCTCAAACGCACCAGCACGGCGGAGCACAACGGGAGTGCCCTGTCCCATTGCTGTGTTCCCGGCTGCACCGGCCGTTCCGGCAGGAGCGTCGCCTTGTTCGATTACCTCGAGCGGTATTCCTCCGGGCCACGAAGATGAGCCGAGAAGGAAATGTCGAACCTTCAGAACACGACGCTGAACTTCTTCAAAGCCGAGGTTGTCGACAACCCACTTCATGCGAGCGCGAAGTTTGTTGTCGCGGTTACCGGTCTGTTCGAAGACTCGAAGAACTGACTCGATTGTTGGAAGGAGATCTTCCTTGGCCGTGAATGGTTCGAGGGCGAGGGCTGCGTGCGGATTGGCGCCGAGACCGCCAGCAATAAACACGCGGAATCCGGCCTCGATCGAACCGTCCTCATTGGTGCGAGTTGTCGCGATGATGCCAACGTCGTTGAACATTGCTTGACCGCAGTCAGATGCACACCCAGAGAAGTTGATCTTGAACTTACGGGGAAGACGTTGTCCGAGGGGGTTACGTAGGAAATGTTTGAACGTTGCTTCGGCCCACGGCGTGATGTCGAGCACTTCACTCGGGCACGCGCCAGCGAGGTGGCAGCCCTGCACGTTGCGAACGGTGTCGCCACATGCCTCTCGACTCGTGAGACCCACAACTGCGATGTCACGTAGAAGGTCAGGAACGCGTTCGAGTTGTACGAAGTGGAACTGAATGGCCTGGCGAGTCGTGAGATGGCCCCAGCCACGTGAGTACTCGGTTGCGATATCGGCCATGCGATCGAGCTGCGGAGCAGTGATCGTTCCAAACGGCGCCTTAATTCGGATCATCTGGTTATGGCCGCCTTGGCGTTGGCCATAAATGCCGTTGTTCAAGCGAAAGACGCGAAAGACGTCCTCGTCGAGTTCGCCCGACAGATAACGCGAGAGTTGAACTTCAAACTTGGCGATGTCAGCGGCCGACGCGGCATCAATTTCGAGATCAGACATGTGGGGGCTCTTCTGCGTCAGCGGATAGGAAACCTGACTAGATAAGTCAGGAATCTAGCCCCTCTCGAGCCAATTGTCGACCTATGGAGTCGGGATTGTGGTTCTCAGTTCCGCCGAAGGAGTTCGGCGACTCGGAACGCGAGGTCGAGGGACTGGCGCGCATTGAGGCGCGGGTCGCACATGGTCTCGTATCGGGTGCCCAAGTCGGCATCGAGGATCTCTTCGGCGCCACCGAGGCATTCGGTGACGTTGTCGCCCGTGAGTTCGATGTGGACGCCACCAGGCCAGGTGCCAGCGGCACGATGGGCTGCAAAGAAACCGGTGATCTCGGCAAGGACCGCGTCGAAATGTCGTGTCTTTCGGCCGCTCGGTGCAGTGAAGGTATTGCCGTGCATCGGATCACACGCCCACGCCACTGGGTGACCAGCGTCGCGGACGGCTTCGAGAAGTGGGGGAAGCGCGGTACCGATGGTCTCAGCACCCATGCGGGTGATGAGTGTGAGGCGACCGGGAATTCGCTTCGGGTTCAATGCCTCGCACAGCGCAAGGACTTCTTCGGGAGTCACCGAAGGGCCAACTTTGCAGCCAATCGGATTGCCGACGCCAGAGAGGAAGTGAACGTGTGCGCCATCGAGTTGACGAGTGCGTTCGCCAATCCAAAGCATGTGCGCAGAACAGTCGTACCAATCGCCGGTGAGTGAGTCTTGGCGAGTGAGTGCTTCTTCGTAACCGAGGATCAGTGCTTCGTGACTCGTGGAGACGTCAACCGTGTGCAGTTGTGGCGTTGAAACAGTGTCGACTCCGCATGCCGACATGAACTGCAGTGCTCGCTCGATGCCTGCGGCAACTTCCTCGTAACGTTGCCCTTCGGCGCTTGAGGCGACGAACTCCTGATTCCAGGCATGCACGCGTGAAAGGTCGCCAAATCCGCCCTTTGTGAAGGCGCGTACGAGATTCAGAGTTGATGCCGATTGCTGATATGCGGTGATCAGACGCTCGGGATCGGCGACACGTGCTTGAGAGGTGAAGTCGATGTCGTTCACCATGTGTCCGCGGAACGAAGGAAGTTCAACTCCGTCAATCGTTTCCGTTCCGGAAGAACGTGGCTTTGCGAACTGACCGGCAATGCGTCCGACCTTGACGACGGGAACCCCAGAGGAATACATGAGCACTACGGCCATCTGGAGGATGACCTTGAGTTTGTCGCGGATCGCGTCGGCACTGAACGCGTCGAATGACTCGGCGCAGTCGCCGGCTTGAAGAAGGAACGCTTCGCCGTTGGCAACCTTGCCGAGGTCAGTTGTGAGGCTGCGAGCTTCACCAGCGAACACCAGCGGAGGCATCGAGCCGAGCCGCTTCACAACATCATCAAGCGCGCCGAGGTCGGCCCAATCAGGCTGCTGAACGACGTCGCGAGAGCGCCAAGAGGAGGGAGACCATTCGGTTGTCACAGGCACAAGGTTGGTGGTCCGGTACCCCTGAGCGCAAAGCCATTTCTGGCGGACGCAAGATTAGATGGCGTCGATGGTGTCCGGGGCGTTCTCTCGCACCGATGCCATGGCCCGCTTGACCAGTCTGCGGGCTGCCTCAGCCGTGACGCCGAGTTCGTCGCCGACCTCGCGGTAGGAGCGACGACGGCCATCGTGGAGGCCGAAACGCTGCTCAACGGCCAACCGGGCTCGGGGGTCAAGGACGGCGAGAAGAGAAGCGATCATCTCGTGATCGATCTGCTCCAGCACGATCTCTTCGGGGCCAGGAAGCGAATCCGGGAGAATATCGACGAGCTCGTTGGAATCGTCTTCGCCGATCGTGCGGTCGAGTGATGTGGGCGTGGTGAGGCGGTGCAGCCAGGCGTTTTCGGAATCGAGTTGGTCGCCGTCACCAGAAACCTGCCGTAGGGCTGCACGGAGCCCGGCGGAGCGATCACCGGGCAGGCGGACGAGGCTGGCTTTTTGATCGAGGGCACGACCAATGGCTTGGCGGATCCAGAACGTTGCGTAGGTCGAGAACTTGAATCCCTTGCGCCAATCGAACTTGTCGACAGCGTGCTCGAGTCCGATATTTCCCTCTTGAATGAGATCGAGCAGTTCCATGCCAGGGGGCAGGGGATAGCGACGTGCGACGCTTACGACAAGTCGCAGGTTGGCGCGAATGAAGCGGTCTTTTGCGCGAGCGGCGGCACGAACCTCGGACTTGAGGGCAACGGATCGTTCGCCGTTCTCGAGGCGGGCAGAAGCGGCAACGCCCTTCTCAATGGTTTGCGAAAGCTCGCGCTCTTCGAGAGCAGTGAGAAGGGGGACTAGTCCTATTTCGTTGAGGTACTGGCCTACTGAATCGCTCATAGCGGGGGACTCCTAAATGGTGTCGGTGTGTCCACCGACGGATTTGTTCCGGACCCAAATCCCGAACACGTCGTTTCGGGGGGAAATGACAATGGTGTAACCGCACGGTGGGGTGGGAGTGTTCCCTCAGAGATGCGTGACTTGTGTCACGAGCCTGCGCCGACCGACGGGAATTTCGTCCTTTCCCGACCGTACACTCTCGGGAATGCCTCCTGTTCGTCGTGGTCTCGGGATTCTCGGCGGAACTTTTGATCCCCCTCATATCGGTCACCTTGCTGCAGCAGTGGAGGTTCGATCTGCTCTTCATCTCGAGCGTGTTCTTCTGATGGTTGCCAATGATCCATGGCAAAAGACCGGGGTGAGACCGTTATCCGCAGCACAGGATCGTCTTGCGATGACGGCTGCTGCTGTCCTCGGAGTCGATGGAATCGAAGCGAGTGACCTTGAGATTGCTCGGGGTGGACCGACTTATTCGATCGATACGTTGAAAGAACTGCACGAAGTTGCACCTGAACAGCAACTGTTCTTGATTGTCGGCTCCGATGCTGCGACCAATCTGCACACGTGGCATCAACACGACGAGTTGCCGGAATTGGCGACGCTTGTGATCGTCGAACGCGATGGCGAGAACGCGGCTGTGCCGCCCGCTGGTTGGACAATCCAGCGGGTGTCGATGCCTCGCCTCGATGTCTCTTCCACTGAGCTACGAGATCGCGTTCGCAATGGGCGTCCCCTCACACCACTGGTTACGCCAGGTGTCATCGATGAGATCGAAGCTCGCGGGCTGTACGGTTTGGCGGACTCATGACGCCCGAACCTCCTACGCCGCCGTCCCCTGGGACTCCTTCTTCAGGAGACGATTTCGATTTCTCGGCCCTTGTGGCTGAGCACAATCAGGCGACAGTCTCGAAGAAGTCGCAGGGTCGTCGCACGAAAGACAGCGCCGGGGGTTCGGCACCGGATGTCGAACAAGTCTCTGTTGAAGCGGTCGCGAAAAGAGAGCGCGTTGGAAGCCAATCAGTCCGGGCGAGTGGCTCTCGCTGGTGGCAAATCGGCTATCCCGCTCTCGTCGGCGTCGTTTCGCTCATCATCATCCCGGTGCTTGTTTTCGTCGGGTTGCGGGTCATTCTTGACAGTTCCGATGGCCAGTTGATCAAGCGGGTGACCGACCCCGCTGCTCCTGGTTACGAAGCCGTTGTCGAAAAGACGCCTACTGCTGTTGCTGCCGTTCTCGCTCCGGATGGAACGCTCGATTCTGCCGTTGTCTTTGCACTCACTTCGGAGACGTCCGGCGGGATACTGCTCATTCCCGGAACGCTCGGCATCCCGACCGATTACGGCATGTTTCCGCTTCATGAGGTCTGGAAGGCCGATGGCATCGACGCCGTGGCTGCCGGTGTCGGTCGAGTTCTGAATCTCAACTTCACCGAGAAGATGACAATCAACGCAACAGACTGGGCGACTCTGGTTGGGCCCTATGCGCCTTTCAGTTTGAATAGCCCCGACGCTGTTCGCGATGCGAAGGATGCAGTCGTCTTTCCAAAGGGTTCGGTGACGTTGAAATCCGATCAAATCGCATCATTCCTCACGAGTAAAAGTTCAAAGGACAACGATTCCAATCGACTCATCCGCGACGAGCTTTTTTGGAAGGCATGGATGTCGAAGGTGAAGTCGAGTAACGCACCATTCCCAGTGACGATCGATTCTGGAATCGGGCGATTTGTTGCATCCGTGGCGCGTGGACAACTGAGTGTTTCCTCCTTGCCGGTCATCCCCGTTGTGGCGGGCTCACCCGTCCAAGGTGGCGGACCAATGTGCATGGCGCAGGAGGCAGCTGCTCTTGACGCTGTCGCTGCGATCGTTCCATTCCCAGACGGCGCTCCGGGTGCTCGACCAAGAATTCGCGTTCTTGATGGAACCGGAAAGCTCAGTAACGGAATCAACGCTGCGATCATTTTGAATGCGGCTGGCGGACAGGTCGACGTTGTAGGCAATGCGAAGTCCTACGGCCAAACGACAACACAGATCATCTATTTCGACGGTACGTCACGAGAAACGGCACAGAAGATGCTCGATGCATTGACTGTCGGCGAACTTGTCGAAAGCAAACAATCGAATTCAGGTGCAGATATGACAGTCATGCTTGGTGAGGATTTCCTCACCAAATACGGACCAACCAGTGGACCCTCAAGTCTTGCGTCGTCGTCGACGACTTCCAAGGCCGGGTCAACGTCGACGACGGTGCGCAAGTGAATTCTTCTGAAGAGTTCCCACTTCATCTTGAGGTCGCCCGTGCGGCAGCGAAGAAAACAGATGGATCAACGGTCATTCTCGATGTTGGCGAGGTTCTATCGATTACTGGTTGGTTCGTCATCACCTCCGGTACGAGTAACCGCCAAGTTCGAGCCATTGCTGAGGGCATCGAAGAAGACGTCTTCGCCGCCGGGGGTCCGAAGCCAGTGCGTGTCGAGGGCCTTGACGATGGCACGTGGGTTCTTGTCGATTACGGCGATGTCATCGTTCACATTTTCGATGACGAGACCCGGGCGTTCTACGACCTCGAACGTCTTTGGCGCGATGTCCCAGTGCTCGACTGGCAGAACGAAGCGGGCTAAGCCTTTCTCTCTCGGAGAGTTCCTGCAGAAATCAGAAATGCCCGTGACGCTGCGTCACGGGCATTCGTTTCTTCGGAGTGGAGCTAAGGGGAATTGAACCCCTGACCTCTTCCATGCCATGGAAGCGCTCTACCAACTGAGCTATAGCCCCGAATGGATTCCGAACTGTACCGGCAGCCACCAAGCCCGCAAAATCGAAACCCTGCACGATCGGCCTGCGCGGAGGTTGGTTACACGCCCTTCGAGTGAAGGGTTGAGGTCGGTGCGTCGCCTACCATCGACCGACATGGTCGACGGCTACGAACCCCCCATTCTTGAGGCGAAGTGGCAGGAGCGTTGGGCAACCGATGGCTTCTACAACGTCGAGAACGACGACCCACGACCCCATTGGTACACGCTGTGCATGTATCCCTATCCCAGCGGTGCGGCGCACATGGGGCACGTTCGCAACTACACCTTTGGCGATCTCATTGTCCGGTACCGCACGATGAATGGTTACGCGGTCCTTTCGCCAATGGGCTTTGACAGTTTTGGTCTTCCCGCAGAAAACGCGGCGATCAAAACGGGCCGTCACCCGCGAGAGTTCACCGACGAACGCATCGAAATGCTCCGCAGTTCGATCCTCCGCATTGGTGCTGTTTACGACTGGCGTCGCCAGGTAACGAGTCATTCGGCGGAGTATCAAAAGTGGACGCAGTGGATTTTCCTCAAGTTTCTTGAGGCTGGTCTGGCCTATCGCCGTAATGCTCCAGTGAATTGGTGTCCTGGTTGCCAAACTGTTCTTGCGAACGAGCAGGTGAATGCCGATGGCACCTGTGATCGTTCCGGTGATGTCGTCGAAAAACGCGATCTTGAACAGTGGTTTTTCAAGATCACCGACTACGCACAGCAACTTCTTGATGATCTTGACGATCTCGATTGGCCGGAACGAGTCAAGATCATGCAGCGCAACTGGATCGGTCGTTCTGAGGGTGCCGAATTCTCGATGCAGGTTGTCGACGCCGCCGGAGTTCCGCACCCCGACGGCGTGAAGATTGACGTTTTTACTACTCGTCCAGACACGAGTTTCGGGATGACCTACTCAGTCATGGCGCCCGAGCATCCACTCGTGGAATCTGTCGTCGTACCGGAACGTCGCGACGAAGTAGCTGCTTTTGTCGCAAGCGCTCGTAAGGCGAGTGATGTCGAGCGAATGTCTTCGGAGGGGTCGCTCGAGAAGCGTGGTGTCTTCACCGGAAGTTACGTGCTGAATCCATTCACGAAGCAACCGGTTCCGCTGTATCTCGCTGACTATGTGCTCATGGGTTACGGAACCGGCGCGATCATGGCGGTTCCTGCTGAGGATCAGCGCGACTGGGATTTCGCGAAGGCACATGATTTACCCATCGTTCGTACGATCGAACCTCCGGGCGAATTCGATGGCGAAGCATTTACAGGCGACGGCCTGCATATCAACAGCGGTTTTCTCGACGGTATGGGTAAAGAAGAAGCGATTGCAGCTGCGATCGCATTTCTTGAGGCCGAAGGCATTGGCACGGGCACGATCAACTTCCGTTTGCGCGATTGGCTCGTGAGTCGTCAGCGCTTTTGGGGTTGTCCGATTCCCGTTATCAACTGCGACAAGTGTGGAATGGTTCCTGTCCCTGAAGCGGACCTTCCTGTCCTCGCTCCTGACGATGTCGAGTTCCTTCCCACAGGGGAGTCGCCACTCCGTCTTCACTCTGGATTCTTCGAGGCAACCTGTCCGGCATGTGGCGGCCCTGCGCATCGCGAGACTGACACGATGGACACGTTCGTTGACTCGTCTTGGTATTACCTCCGGTTCTGTGACCCGTGGAATAGCGAGCAACCGTTCTCGACCGACGCAATCAATTCGTGGATGCCGGTCGATCAGTACATCGGTGGCGTCGAGCATGCGATCTTGCACCTGATGTATGCACGATTCTTCACGAAGGCTCTTTCCGATCTCGGCGTTGCGCCTGCCAATCTGCGCGAACCGTTCACCCGATTGTTCACGCAGGGAATGATTCGACTCGACGGCGACAAGATGTCGAAGTCAAAGGGCAATCTGGTCGCGCCAGAGGAAATTCTCGATACCGATGGTGCTGACGCACTTCGACTTGCCCATCTCTTTGTTGGTCCGCCACAGGACGATATCGACTGGGAAGGTGTTGGAATCGAGGGTTGTTCGCGCTTCCTTCATCGAGTGTGGCGTATTGCTCTTGGAGACATCGGCGTCGAAGCCGTCGATCGCGATGCGAACGACACAGACCTTGACCTTGAACGCCGCGCAAACCGACTCATCGTGAAGGTCACCGATGACTACGAACGTTGGGCCTACAACACGACAGTCGCGGCGTTCATGGAATTCACCAATGAGCTCTATAGGTACGTAAAGATCGAAGGCGGTCCGCGTAAGGCCACGCTGGATTTCGCAATCGATACGTTGCTTTTGCTGATGGCTCCGATGGCTCCGCATGTCACTGCCGAGTTGCGCGAGCGGCGCAATGGCGACGACATCCATCGCTTGGCCTGGCCCGTTGCCGACGACGCAATGCTTGCGGTCGACACCGTCACAATGGTTGTTCAGGTCAATGGCAAGGTTCGCGATCGCATCGAAGTCCCATCAGGTATCGACGCGGCCACGGCAGAATCAATCGCCCTGGCAAGTGAGAAAGTCCAGGCCTTTCTCAATAGCAAGCCACCACGCAAGGTGATCTGTAAGCCACCGAGTTTGGTCAATCTCGTCGCCGGCTGACGACGGA
Source organism: Microthrixaceae bacterium (assembly GCA_947455015.1). Taxonomy (GTDB): domain Bacteria; phylum Actinomycetota; class Acidimicrobiia; order Acidimicrobiales; family Acidimicrobilacustridaceae; genus Acidimicrobilacustris. Next base: position 16,199 of record CANGMY010000009.1, read on the forward strand.
ACGATCGTTAGTCCTGCTCGCGTAGAAACTGTTCCAGTTCGGCCATGAGGTCGTCGCCCATCGGCAGAGGGTCTTCGACAACGACCTGCGAATCTGCTTGTGCTTCGAGTTGACGCACCATCTCAACGTGCTCGTCGCTGTTTGCGACCAGTTCATCGAGTCGCACCCGAGATGTGCGTGCATCTTCGACCAAGGACCCGAGACTAAAATTCAGTCCACCAATTGTGCGGAGTCCTTCGATCAGAGCCAAGGCTCCGGCGGGATAGGGCATGCCGGCGGCGTAATGGGGAATCTGGGCCCAGAGGCCGGTGGCTTGAAGGCCTGAGGCGGCACAGGCGAGTTCGATCGCTGCATTGATGCCAGCAGGCACGTCGATGGGCCCAGTTACACCACCGATCCGTCGAGCCATTTCAGCATCGGTGGCAGTTGTGACTAATTGAGTTGGTCGGGTGTGGGGGACTGGAGCGGGGTAAGCGCCGAGTCCAAACACTGCAGAGACCTCGAACTGATGGGCAAGGTCGACGACCGCTTCAGAAAATGCCATCCAGCGATGGTCAGGTTCAGCGCCGACAAGAAAAAGTACCGATGCACCGTCTGTGTCGAATCCAGCCTGAAGTTCGATTGTGGGCCAGGTGAGTCCGGTGTTGACTCCGTCGAGTAGGTGCATTGTTGGTCGACGAGAACGGTGGTCGATAAGCGCATCGGCGTTGAACCGAGCGATGGTCACAGTTTCGAGATTCTCGAGAATGGTTCCGAACGCGTTCGTTGATGCCAGGCCAGCATCGATCCAGCCGTCGAGGCCTAATAGCAATGTGGGCGAATCGAGTTCCGGGCTTTCGATGAGCTCGTACATGTCAGACATTGGCTCCGCCGATCTGGCCCTCGAACGCGGCAAGCCCAGCAACGGCAAGCCGCTGGACGGGTGTCGCTCCTGATTCGGTATCGGTGGATTGGTCTCCCATAGCCCCTGAACGGTAGCGAACGAGAACACCCTGCAAAATGCACGCGAGTTTCCAGTATCCGAGCGCTACGTAGTAGCCGATTTGGCTGACATCGCGATGCGTCAACGACTCGTAACTCGCGAGGAGTTGCTGGCGAGTTGGGAAACCTTCAAGAGCGGTGGCGGAGCCGTCGATCACCACGAAGGAATCGTTTGCTTCGGCCCAGTACACAAACATGAATCCGAGGTCGGCCATTGGGTCGCCAAGAGTACAAAGTTCCCAATCGAGTACCGCGATGACGTTGCCGTCGACATCGACGATGCAGTTGTCGAGTCGGTAGTCGCCATGAACGATCGTTGCTGGTCCCTGTTTAGGAACTGCTTCGGAGAGTCGGCAATGGAGCTCGGTCATTTCGGGAACATCGGAGTCTTTTGTGGATTCCCACTGACGTTGCCAGCGCGACAGCTGTCGCTCAACGTAGGACTCTTTGCGGCCAAGATCGCCAAGTCCGACTGCGTCCACATCAATGTCGTGAATTGTGGCAAGAACATGGATCAGCGAATTTCCAGCGTTTGCTCGTGCTTCAACACTCAACTCAGAGCCGGCCTCGGCATTTCGAGCGATGACGCCATCGACGAAATTCATGACGTAAAAGGGTGCGTCGTTGACATCGATGTCGTCGCAGTATCCAGTCACTGGTGCAACCGGAACGGGAGTATCGCTAAGGGCAGTGATGATTCTGAACTCACGGCCCATGTCGTGCGCTGTCGCAAGGACGTGACCGAGGGGCGGTCGGCGCAAAACCCAACGTCGGCCTGCGGCGTCGGCCACGTTGTAGGTCAGGTTCGAGAGTCCGCCAGTGATCAGTTCGAAGTGGAGTGGTTCGGCAAGGTCGGGGACGCGTTGAAGCATCCAGCTAGTGACGTTTGCGGCGTTGATTCCAGCGACATCGCTTGGTGGGGTCACATCGGCTCCGAGATCAAGATGACGACACGCTACCGGTGCCGACGACGGCCCCGCTTCGCTCAGTGTGGCCGTATCCTTGGGGTCGTGATCATCGACGTAACTGACGAAACCCTCGAAGCAGAGGTCCTCAACCGCTCGCTCACCACACCAGTGGTGGTTGATCTTTGGGCGCCCTGGTGCGGACCTTGCAAGACACTCGGTCCAATGATTGAGGCTGCCGTCTCCGCTACCGGCGGCAAGGTGGTCCTCGCAAAGATCAACGTCGATGAAAATCCCGCTGCGTCACAAGCGTTCAAGGTTCAGAGCATCCCCGCCGTCTTTGCGATCTCGGGCGGGAAGATTGTCGACCAATTTGTCGGAGCTCTCCCCGAAGAGAAGATCATCGAATTTGTCACCGGATTGATTGGCCCTGTTGAGCTTTCGCCAATCGATGTGTTGCGGGAACAGGGCGACGAAGCTTCGCTTCGCCAGGCGCTTGAACTCGAACCCGACAACGCCGATGTGATTATCGATCTCGCGGAACTCCTCGCTGGTGATGACCGCGGCGACGAAGCGCTTGAACTCCTGTCCCGCATCCCCGAGACACC